>CALLVY010000249.1 GCA_938015925.1 uncultured Saprospiraceae bacterium | reverse complement strand
TTTGATGATAAATGGCTCCGCAATCTCTTAGCCGCCCTCAATCAGGAAGCCGAACGCTTCCTACAACACGAGCGACTAAATCAATCCCCAGCCCTACAAAAAAAACTCTTAGTCCACGAATACCACGACCGCCAACAAATCGATTGGTTTGAAAAGCACGCCCAGGCACTCATCGACTTGCTTCGCCAAAAAAAAGGCAAAGACGAAAGCGATCTTTTCGAACTCAGTTGGCTCTACGAACAATTGCATCGGCACCCCTCCGCCGTCGCCCGCCAACTCCCCGAAGCCAATGCCCTCGAACAAGCCGACCAATGGCTCGACCAAGCCTACGCTTTGGCAAAGGCCCGTTTCCTAATCGAGTTTTCAGAACGCCATAAAATCGTAGCAGAAGAACACGACCTGACCCAGCAATTGGATTATCTCTCTCAACTAACTTTAAATCCTCCTTCCGTCGCCGTCCAATTTTACCTGCAACTCATCGCTGGCTCCAACCAAAACAAACTGGCTACTTTTCTAGGTCTTAAAAAACAGTTCTTTGAAATTGCCACAAACCTCCACGCCAAAGAACAAACGATTTTTCTTTTACTCTTAATCAACCAAGCCAGCCGACTTCGCTCGCAAGGCACGGAAGCGATGGAAGGCAAAATTTTAGAGCTGTATAAATTTGGTTTAGACCACGAACTCCTCCTCAACAATGGACATTTGACCGAACGCACTTTTACCAATCTCGTCGTGATTGCCAATGCGGGAAAGGATTATGCCTTTGCCCAAAGCTTCGTCCAAGGTTTTTCAAAAAAACTTTCTCCCAACTTCCAGGAAGATGGAAAAATCTGGGGATTGTCCTACACCTCCTATGCTTCCTCCGGAACGGTGGATCCAAATTTTGAACGCTCCTTGTCGCAAAGAAAAAGAGACCTCACTTCTTTTCACCTCCGATCAAAGTCGCTCTTACTCACCGTCTACTTCGATAAGGTCTCCAAAGATTTATCGAGCGATGGTGATTTCCTCCTAGACTATACTTATGCTTTTGAAAAACAACTGCAAAGAGAAAAGAATTTTCCTCCGCAGAAAAGCGAAGCGATTAAGAAGCGTGTTCAATATGTACGGAAGCTTTATTTACTTAGTCAGGAACGTCCGCTTCCCGTTTTGGCTTTTGAGAAATTGGCTGCTCAGATTCGCGAAGAACCGCTGCTGGAAGAACGCCAATGGCTGCTTGAAAAGGTGGAACAAATAAAGCCCCGACGACCGTGATCGCGAGGCTTCATTTTTTCTAAATTAATATTTAGATTCGATCGAAAAAAACTATCCTAAGATGGTTTCCTCGATGATGATTAAGATAATCTCTATGATTGTCATAACACGCGGGGTTTGTTTTCCGGCAAGGGGTTGAGGCTTGTGGAAAGGGTGAAAAAATGAATACAGCGACCAAAAACGGTCGATATATTCCACCCCCAACGTGTTAGGTGCACCTAGTACGTTGGATTGTCCAGGACTCTAGAAAAGAGCCGAACAACAAAAATATTTTTGAAGAAAGGTGGTAGAGTTTGCTAAAGTTTATTTTGACAATTTGCTTTAGCTTCTCTTTAATTACATTACAAAGTAACAGGAAAAAGAAAGGGGGAATTCTATAACTTTCGTTATAGGAGGTAGGGTTTAATACACTGTAATCTAAATTTCTAAACATTTATGAACATGCCTTTTTGCCCTACTCTTCGTCGCGTCCTCGTTCTGATAGCTACGGTTATCAAACTCCGGGCGCTCCTCGATTAAAACAAAAAATCAGAGCTCAAAATATTCATTAACTTAAATTACAGTGTATTTAATCGATGCGTCCGAAGTATTTATTGCTTGCTTCCGTTCGATTATTGACTTGGAGTTTTTTATAGATTTGATGGATGTGTTGCTTGACCGTACCTTCGGTGATTTGAAGTTGATGCCCAATTAATTTATAAGGCAATCCTTTTGAAAGTTGTTGTAAAATTTCCACTTGACGGGGAGTCAATATTTCAGTACTTGGTGTACTTGGTTTTGTTTCTTGAAAACTGGTCAACACTTTTCGGGCAATGGCACGGCTCATCGGAGCTCCTCCTTGGAAGACTTCTCTTAGGGATTCAATAATCCTAGGGATGGGTTCTCGTTTGAGAATATAACCATCTGCTCCTGCTTTTAATGCTTCAAATACATTTTCATCATTATCAAAAATAGTAAACATTAAAAAACGAATTTCTGGTGCATGCGCTTTTACGCGCATCATACATTCTACGCCACTCATTCCTGGCAAACCTATATCCATCAATACAACATCTGGCTTGTGGAGCAACAAACCAGGGAGCGCTTGTTCCGCATCTGGAAACGCTTTTAAAACCTGAAAGTCCGCGGCTTCTGCGATTTTCATTTTTAAAGTTTCTCTGATTTCTTCCAGGTCTTCTACGATACTTATTTTCAACATGCTTCTACTTTTTTACAAAGGAATAATCAACTGTACTTGAGTTCCTTCCAGAAATTCAAAATCTATCTTTCCATCAATCGTCTTCATTCTACGCTCCAAATTATTGAGTCCATTGCTATTGGGTCTTTTATTCGCTGGATCAAATCCAACTCCATCATCTTTGATTTTTATGGTCAAAATATTCTGCTCTTCACTTATTGTGATTTTTACTTTTTTAGCTTTCGCATGCTTGACAATATTGTGCAAAATTTCTTTCCCCGCGAGTAACACATTTCGACGTCGCTCTCCGCTCCATTCTATCTCTGAGAATTTATCTTGAATCACAATTTCACATTCCAACTGATTGATATCTAAATATTCATAAGCATAACTTTGAAAATAATTGACCAAATTTTCCAAGGTATCATTCTCTGCATTCATCGCCCAGATGATGTCTCCCATTTTCTCCAATAGCTCTCCCGCAGACTGATAAATACGATTGACATTTTTAAAAACACCGGGAGTCGATTCCTTTTCATCTAAAGCATGCCCACTTAAAAATCGGATAATCGACAAACCTGCTCCCAGGTCATCATGCAATTCTCCTGCAATGCGATTGCGTTCTTCTTGCAGAGCTTGCTGGCGAGCAAAAATCCGTTGTTGTTCTTTTAGCTTCCGCAATACATACCAGCGAAAGGCGCCATAGATTGCCCCGAAAAAAGCCAATACAAATAATATCCTCGCCCACCAGCTTTGCCACCAAGGCGGTTTGATATTGATCAACAATTGACGAACAGCTCCTTTTACGCCATTGGCATTGATGCCATAAATTTCAAAAGTATATTGCTTGGGAGCTAGTTGAGAAAACCGAGTATTGTCTTTGCTCTCCAAGTCTACCCAATTGTCATCATAGCCCAATAAGCGGTATTTCATTTTGCTATATTTCGCCAGGTAGTAAGTAACATTTGACCAATCAAAAGAAAGATTATTTTCATTATACCTCAACTCTATTTCTTTTACCTCATCTACATTGACCTCTTCTCCCCAAGGTTCATTATTTACTTTAACATTTTTCAATGCAACACGCGGCCCATAAGGATAAGCCTTGACCGAATCTGGATGAAAAACGACAAGGCCATCATTGGTTCCAAACCAAATTTTTCCTTCCGCATCGGTCAGGCTGGTATAGAGCGAAAAAGCATCGGAAGGTAAACCATCTTCTAATCTAAAATTATAGGTTGTATCTCTTTGGTGGAATAAAATACCGCTGTTGGTTGATGCCCAAATGCCACCATTGTGATCGCCGGTGACTCCGGCGATGAGTTTGGAATCGGTATCTTCTACTAGGACCAATTCTGCGGTGGCGGGGTTTTGGGAGGAGTAGTGGTATAGGCCGCTGGAGGTGCCGAGCCAGATGCGTTGGCGGAGGGAGTCTTCCCAGACGGAGTAGACTTCAGCTCCGATTTCTTTTTGGTATTTGATTTGGAAGGTGTCGTTTTGGGGGCAGAGGAGGAGGAGATTTTTTCCGGAGTATGGGATGTAGGCGCAGTTGTTTTGGGCGGGGAACATTTGGAAGGCGTCTAATTTTTTATTATTCATTTGAGGTAATTGTAATGATCGTGTTTCCCATTCGTTACCTACTCGATAAGCTTCCAGTAGACCTTCATTGGTAGAAATCAGC
>CALLVY010000248.1 GCA_938015925.1 uncultured Saprospiraceae bacterium | reverse complement strand
TTGTACAAACATTTCATAACCAGTAGCTACACATGTTGGAGTATTAGCATTGGCTAAGGCCATCGCACTAGCAAAAATGTCATTCTGATTTTCTGCCGAGAAATCAAATCCATCATCGGCACACCACATATCACATTCTATGGCGACATCCCCAACAGGATGAAAGCTAATCACCGTTTGTTCGGAAACCCCACCTTTGCAGTTGTCTCTATAAAACCATAATGCACAATCTACGGAAGCATTAATATCCGCTTCAAACTCCCAAACATCATTTGTGGAAGTAAAACAATTGACCTGTGCGCTACTCAAAAATGGACTGAGCAATAGCGCCAATAGTAAAGTGAAAACTATTTTTTTCATGATATCTTTTTTTAAAATTGATTAATAAAGACCCACAGAATGAGGCATGGAAATATTTACCAATTGCATACAGATTTTTAATCTCTATACAATTGGCAAATAGGAATACTCTCTTAAAAACTAATTAGGAATTAAATGCCTCAGGTGGGTACGAATAAAATCATGTTGTAAATCCCAGACGGGACCTCAACATGTTCAAAAGAAGTACGCTATCTACAAGTACCAATATAAATCCCGCAATTAGGACTCGCCACTTTGTAACACCATCCATTAGCCACTGCGGTAGCAATCATATCGCTCAATAAATTAGTGCAACCTCCATAAGATGCTGTCGCCTGATTCCAACCCGTTTCAAAAACACCGTTACAGTCCTTATCTAGACTGACCGATGCAGTGTAACAAGTCGTCGTTCCATTATCTGGAACCCGCAATTCTGGCGACTCCGCATCCTTCAATTCTGTTTGATCAATTTGACTCAAGTCTTCCATGGCCTCTTTCTGACAAGAAACCAATACACTCATGACCAAAAGGCCAGCGAATAAAAACGACAAAGATTTTTTTAAATTTTTCATAATTTAGATTTTTTTTTAATTAAAAATGTTTAAAAAATTGTGTAAATAAAGATGGATTTAGTGGCTCCATCCGTTTAGTTTTTCTTTTTAAAAGAACCAGCGAAGCCCTGCTATTTAAGTGTCTCCGCTGGTTGACCGATTCAAGTCTCATTTCTTTTGTTGTTAAGCCTTTGTGTTGGGTTCATAGCCATACAAATCCTCCCCTCTCCTTTGGATGAAAGTGGATTTAATAAAAAAATCGCAAGTGAAAATTTTATTGGTAAAAGAAAGTTTTGGTGATTTGCTTATTACACCCTTTGGTTCCTTGACAAAAAAAAAGGGTAGCAAAAAAATATTTTTTTTCTTAAATTTTTTCTGCTGATTTATTTCGAATGCTTTGCTGGTTTTTATAAAAAAATTTAATTAGTTCCCTATAAAAGATTGCTGCACAAAGGCAGCAATCCAATAGGTACCACTAAAAGCTAGAGGTACAAAACTGACTCTTGATTAAAAATTTTAAACGAGTAGTAAATCGTGGAATGCTGTAAATACGAAATCCGCACTAAGCATTCGTTACTTAGTACCTTGACAAAAAAATGGTGAGCAAAAAGGGAAACTTATTTTAGCTGGGAAAGAATTTTTTTGGCTTCTGCGTGCTTATCTGCGTCGGGTGTGGTAGCGAGGGTTTGTAAAAAGGGAAGGGCGCGATCGGCTTGATCGAGTTGGAGATAAAAAAGGGCACTGTACCAGCGGGCTTGATCTGCTAAGAAAGGATCATTGGCAGTGATGATTTTTTGGAGGGGTAAAAAAGCATTGCTTTGATCTCCTGCTTCGAAGCGGGAAATGGCCAGGGCTAATTGCAATTGGGAATTGTTTTTTTCTTGGAGTAAGGTTTCGAGTACAGGGATAACTTTTGTGTATTCCTGATTTCGATATTGTTGAACAAGCAAGTCGAGGTTCTCCTTGTCATTAGTATCGCGTAGGTTGAGTACCAATTCAAAGGGCTCGTAATTGCTGGCATAAATCTGTGTGGCGTTCATTGCCGTCGGAGTCCATAGCCAATACAATAATACGCCCAATAATAAAGCCGCAGCGGCAGCGGCGATCGGTCTCCAGTTGAGTCTTTTGGTCTTAGCGACCGGAACAGGAGTACCCCCTTCTATTATTTCTTGATGAAAAGATTTTAGCTTGGTTTTTAATTTTCGTCGTCCACCAACGGCCATTCCTTTTAGCAATTGTTTTCGCCCATCCAAAGCTTTGGCCAATGCCTCGTCTTCTTGGGTCGCTTGCTGAAAAGCAGTCGCTTCCTCTTCGCTCAGGTGTCCGAGCAAAAAGTCATCTATTTTTTTTAAAAAGTCGCGCTTATCTGACATTAGTTGCTATTCAAAAAATGATTTAAAACTGGGAAACTGTGCGGCCAATTCTTTTAATTTATTTAGGCAGCGGTTCTTTTTATTTTTGGCTACCTGATCATTCGCTAGATTCAACATCACGGCAATCTCTTTCATCCTTCTACGTTCGTAGTAATAGAGTAAAAGTATTTTTTGACAATTGGGCCCTAAACCCTCCAATAAATCGGCTAATTTTTCGGAAGCTTCTTCTGCAATCATTACATCTAAAACCAGTTCTTCTTCCTGAATGACGTCTACTTCTTTGCCATAGGTTTCATTTTTGGTAGAAGATTTGCGCAATCGTTTGAGCCAGAGGTTTCGACAGATAGAGTA
>CALLVY010000247.1 GCA_938015925.1 uncultured Saprospiraceae bacterium | reverse complement strand
TAGGTATTGGTAAAGCGATTGGCGCGATAATTAAAATTGTGGCGATCCTGATTCGGAACAATATCGAAGTTGGAATAACCGCCAAGTAAGATGGCGATATCGAAGGTGTCTTGAATAGCATTGAGTTGGATGGTCTCTGGTTCCCACCAGCGAACCACCGTATTGAAAATGATATGATTGCAAAGAAAGAAATAGAGTAGTATGCTAAAACCGATCAGCCTTTTTCGACGCTGCGCATCTTTGGTCCACCAAGCCCAAATCAAAAGTGCTAGCATCCAGTTGATGGGCCGCAATAGAAAAAATAATAGCTTGGATAGGATAAAAAACATAAAAATTTTTATAAAATACCCAACTAAAAATTAGGACCTGCCATCAACTGTTCTATAAAAAATCCAAATAAATCTGGCTTTAAAACCAAGGTGAACAAAAAGCCGAAAACGGCTCCATACAAATGCGCATCATGATCGACATGATCTTGTCTGTTTTTACCAGCCCAGGTAGAGTAGGCGAGGTAGGCCAGACCTGCTATGATGGTAGGGATTGGAATAATCCCGTAGAGGTAAATGTTTTGCCAAGGAGCGAAAATGAGGTAGGAAAATAGAATAGCAGATACTGCTCCAGAGGCGCCAACACTTGCAAAGCCAGGATTGTCTTGGTGTTTAATATAAGTAGCCAGGTCGGCAAAGACGATGGCTAAAATATAAAGAAGGAGGTAGTTGACTCGGCCCATCGTTTCGCCAAAAAGGACTAGGAAAGTGCTTTCTACGATTTCGCCAAATTGCCATAGAACAAACATGTTGATCCCCAAATGCATCCAACCACCATGTACAAAACCGGAGCTCAGCATTCGCCAATATTCTTTATCTTTTTTCTCCAGATAAGGGACATGTGCCATTCTGGACCGCAAAGCTTGATCGCTAAATGCACGATAAGAAACAAGACAAGTGATAATGACAATTATTATAGTTAAGGACATGATTGGTGTTGTTGAATATTTAGAATAAAGGTTGTTTGGCGAATATAGAAAACATTCCTAATTATTGTGATAAGGTTCTCCTTTTAAAATAGTCATTCCTCGATACAGTTGTTCCAAAAAGAACAAACGGATCATTTGGTGAGAAAAAGTCATTTTAGACAAATTCATTTGGCTATTGGCTCTTTGGTAAACCGCTTCGGAGAAGCCGTAGGCCCCGCCGATCAAGAAGATTATTCTTTTGTGACTCCCCATGAATAAGTGATCCATATGCTTGGAAAATTGGACAGAAGTATAGCTTTTTCCTTTTTCATCCAATAAGATCAAATGATCTCCGGGCATTAACTTTTGTAAAATTAATTGGCCTTCCTTGAGTTTGAATTGGGAAGGACTGAGGTTTTTACTTTTCTTGAGGTCCGGAATGATTTCCATTTTAAAGGACAGATAATGCTTTAATCGTTTCAGGTAGAGGTCCATTCCTTCTTGTAAGTAAGCTTCATTGGTTTTTCCAATGGCCCAAAGTTCAGTTTTCATAAGTCGGCTAATTCTTCAATTAAGGAATTTCGTTCTGCAAATTCTTTGCGGAGCTTATTGGCTAAGGATTGGCTAAATTTTTTGGAACCATTCTCCCTCAAATGATCGAGCACTCTTCTCACTTTTAGCGAGGTTTGTCGACCTACATGTTGATTGAGATATTCCATCAATAAGGAATCATAAAGGATCAGCAGTCCGGGGCGAAAGGCGTTTGGAAGCTGTTGGTCGTATTGGATCAGCAATTCAATAGATCGCGTCTCTTTTAGGAATTGAAAAAGTTGTTGGAAATCTTTTTCAGAAGCATAAATCCAGGCCAATGCATCTCTTTGAGCAAGCGAAAATGGTTTTTCAGAAATTAGATCAATCAGGTCGACTTGATGTCCGGGCCATTCCTCCTTCGCTTGTTTTTTTATTTCTTCCCAATATTCTTTTTTATAAGTATCCAGGTATCTTTTTTTCGCCCAGCGGATGACTTCTTTTTTTCTGTAAAGAATTTTGGAGTTCACATAAAGGGTTTCTTCTAAAGTAGATTGTACTTCTTCCGGCACTTGTAAGGTAAGGCCGAGTTTGGCGAGTTGAATCACCTTTTGAGCATCTTTTCTTTCTACTGCCATTTCGATGGCAACCAAAAGTATCTCTGGATTGGAAATGTTTTTGGCAATCAATTTACTGGCCTTTTCTTTTTGCCGGGAAGAAATATAAAGATCCAATTGATTGGTCAACATAAAGGTTTGTGCCTCCTGACTTAGATTTGGATCGAGGAGTCTTGCTTCAATGGTTTGAATTAATTGCTCTGTTTGATTGGGCTCGACAAAATTTGATTTCAAAAAAATCAATAAATGCTGATCAAAGCGATATAGTTTCAGGTAAGCATTTTCATAAATTTGTACAATATATTCCCAGATGGAAATACGAAGGGGAGGAGCGATTGCTGCTTCCAATAATTCCTCCAATAAACTCAGATTGCTTACCAGACAGTTGATTAGTAAATCTTTATTGCTCTCTGCATTTCGCAGCGCGGAAGGTGTTTTTTCAAAAATACCATTGATCATTGCAAAGGCTTCCTGGTAATTTTTTAGGGCAATATTTTCATAAGCTTGTTCTTGCAATTTATCAATGACGGTTACAATTTTTTTAATTCCCTGCAAATTGATACCGCGATTTTGACGTTTGACTGCTTTGATGGCCGTAGCCAACAATTGCAAATATTTTTCTTCCCGATCCATGTCTGAAACCGAACTGGCAAAACGCGCTTTTAAAGCAATGGTAAACTCCCGATTGTTTCTTGCATAAGTTCGGACAAATTCTTTTAGGGCTTCGGGAGAAATGTCTCGCAAAATAATATTGGTAGTCAGTCTTTTGGGAGAAGGATTGACTGGATTGGTTTTGACTTTGGCAACTTCCTTTTCCCGCAAATGCTGCCTCAATTCCAAAAAACTAGCGACAAGGTGAGCACAGACCTGTTGGGTATCATATTGGCCACAATCGCAGCTGTAAGCTATTACTTTTTTGCCGCTTAGCTGAATTTCTATTTCATATTCCTGATCTCCTTGAACTTGCGCAGTCCAAAGATTCTTTTCCAATTCTACCAAAGGACTCACCAGATTCTTTTCTTGGTAAGCTTCTGCTTTTTCAAGAATTTCATCTTCAATGTGATTTTCCAACTTTTGTAAAACAAACTTCATGAATATTGATACTGCCAGAATTAGAAATAGTTACTTCAAGTTCCTATAAGCTCCTTAGCTAAACAAAATATTAAAACAAAAAACCACCAGCTTTGATGCAGACTAACCAATAAATTTAGTCAAGAAAACCGAAAATCTTTAGGGGAGGAGCTTAAAAATTAAAAATTTATTCTTTTGGGAAAGGAGGTTTTTGGAAGGTGGTCTCCAAAATGTCTTTTTATTTTACGGATAAATGAAAAAATGAAGGGGCTCTTATTGGACTAAATCTTAAAAATATTTAGCTTTGGAGTCCAAACATTTAAGCAGAGGTAGCTTAGCAAAAAAAGACCACTTACAAGAATATGGTCAATTAGTTGTTACCTACGGTCCTCCATCGGGAAATCTGCAAAAACTTAACAAATTTAAATGAAAACAGTATTTTTTATCCGTCATGCTAAATCTAGCTGGGAAGACTCCTCACTTTCTGACCACGATCGTCCTTTGAATAACCGTGGTATTAGAGATGCGCCCTTTATGGCTAAGGTTTTAAACGGTAAGGGACATATTCCACAACAAATAGTATGTAGTTCCGCCAATCGTGCCCAATCTACCGCCTTATACTTTGCCAAGGAATTTGATGTTAAGGTGGAAGATGTATTGATTCGATCTAAAATTTACGAAGCCTTTCCCGAACAGGTAATGGAAGTCATTCAGGACTTAGACGATGAGTTTTCGCAAATATTTATATTTGGACACAACCCAGCTTTTACTTCCATCCTCAATAACTTTACAGATGATTACATAGCAAATCTGCCTACTTGTGGCATCGGAAGAGTAAGCTCGAATGTTGACCGTTGGTCTGATTTTGCCTTTAGCAATGGCGAGTTAAAAGAACTCTTTTACCCCAAGCAGTATTTCGATTAGTAGCTGTAAGTGCTTACTTGAATCTTTATTTTATGATAAAATTTCCCCGTCAAATTTCTTTTGTCTATTCCTCTGTAGGCTACCCTTGTAACCAATTAAAAATATTGCTGCTTTTCTTTTGCTTTAGCCTTGCTGCTTGTCAGCAAAAATTAGAATTGACCATTCCTCAAGAAAAATTTATTCTGATAATGGCTGATATGCATATGGCAGAGGCCAGTATGCAAAGGATGACCAGTAAAATGAAGGATACTTTGGCGATTCGCTATTATAATGAAATCTATGAAATCCATGAGATTAATCAAGATCTATACCTAGAGAATTTAAAGATTTTGGAGCAAAATCCAAAACTAGCAAAGACCGTTTTTGATTCCGTTTTAGAAAAAATAGGGGAAGAAGAAAATCGAGAAATTCAGAATCAAAAAGATATGGTTCCAGAGGAAGGTTCAAAACCAGAGGCGGAAGGAAAGTAGAAAGAATAGCTATAAAAAAAAGCAAAACCTTCAAGGTGAGAAGATTTTGCTTTAGACTTATGAGAGAATAATTAAAAGGCTTCAGCAAAGATACGAGCTATAGTTTATGTCATTTTGTTATATTTCTTAAAAATGACCTATTTTGACACGAAACGATCTTTTTGTTGATTCAACGTGTTCGATTTTTATGAAAATATCCTGATTTTATTGATTAAGTAGTTGTTTGTGCCTAAAATGAATGCTTGGAGAAGAATTAATAATTAATTAATACTACTAAGGGAAGATAATTCCTAGTCCTACCTAAATTTACATCATTAGCAATTTGGAAAAGTAAAACCTGCCGAATGGAGCTTGCTGAATCACCAGATCTAATACTTTCAGAAAAATTACCTTATGCAGAATAGTAAGTACAAGATATTGATTGTGGACGATGAACCAGATATTATTGAGTTTATTCGATATAATCTGGAAAAGGAAGGATTTAATGTTTGTTCTGCCTCCGATGGAATATCCGCAGTAGAAGTGGCCGAAAGAGAAATGCCGAATTTGATTATCCTCGATATCATGATGCCCGGAATGGATGGGGTAGAGGTCTGTCGAAAATTGAGGAGTAAAGAAGCTTTCGCCAATACCGTAATTGCCTTTCTGACCGCTAGAAATGAAGATTTTACCCAAATTGCAGCCTTAGATGTAGGAGGGGATGATTTTATTACTAAGCCCATCCCTCCCAGAGTTTTGATTAGTAGAATTCATGCTTTATTGAGAAGAAGCAATCGAGCAGGAGATGGGGAAGGAGAAGACCGAATCCAATTGGGAGATTTGATCATTGATAAAGAAAGTTTTACGGTTCAGATTGGGGAAGTCGTATTGGATTTGGCCAAGAAAGAGTTTGAGCTCATCTCTTTGTTAGTTTCAAGACCTGGAAAGGTGTTTACCAGAGATGAAATCTTTAATAAAATTTGGGGGCCCGATGTGATCGTTGGAAACCGTACCATTGATGTACATATCCGTAAACTAAGAGAAAAGATTGGTGATTCCTATATTAAAACCGTCAAGGGGATTGGATATAAGTTTGAATTTTAATTAGCGAAAAAGCGCTACTTTCTGGACTAAAATCAATTACTATGCAGAAGAATCGCTCTCCCAGGCAATTGGCCTTGTATGCGGCCTTTCTCATTACCGCTATCTTTCTCCTCATTGCCATACTACTCCATTTTTTCTCGAATAGCCTGCAAGCTTCTACCTCCGGTTTTATCTTATTGACGCTTACTTGTTTTTTGTCTACTTACATTGTTATTTATTTATCCATGCGTCGATTTATTTACCGTAGGGTAAAACTGATCTATAAAAGTATCCACCGTTTAAAGTTGGCTTCCAATGAAAAAATGAACACCATTGATATGAGCCAAGACATCATCGATGAAGTCGAAAGAGAGGTGGCCGACTGGGCCGATGATAAGAATCAGGAAATCGAATCCTTACGTAGCCTGTCCAACTATCGACGAAATTTTTTAGGCAATATTTCTCATGAATTAAAAACGCCCTTATTCAATATTCAAGGCTATTTACACACCTTGCTGGAAGGTGGTTTGTACGATGAAAAAATCAATCACAGCTATCTAAGTCGCGCAGCCAAAAATGTAGAACGTTTGCAAACCATAGTAAGTGGTTTGGATGCTATTGCTAGATTGGAATCGGGGCAAGTTTCCCTCAATATCGAAGAATTCGATATCAAAACATTGGCATTGGAAGTTTTAGAAGAATTGGAGGTAAACGCTGACAATCGAAATATCAAACTCTTTTTAAAGGATGGTGCAGATAATCCATTTCAGGTAAAGGCCGATCGGGAAAGTGTACGGCATGTTTTGGTTAACTTGATTACAAATGCACTTAAATATGGACGCGAACAAGACGGAACCATCAAAGTTGCTTTTTACGACATGGACACCAATGTTTTGGTAGAAGTAGCCGACAATGGTCTTGGGATCGCTGAGGAGCACCTAGATCACCTCTTTGATCGTTTTTATAGAGTCGATAGCGGTCGGTCCAGAAGTGAAGGAGGGTCCGGTCTGGGGCTCTCTATTGTCAAGCATATTATCGAAGCGCACAAACAAACCTTCAATGTGAGAAGTACTTTAAATGTCGGTTCTACTTTTGGTTTTACTCTAGAAAAAGTAGAATGATTGGCTAAGCTGTATTCCGCGTGAAAATAAGGATGCAGTCATTCCCTTGCTCATTCTTATCCGATATTCTTAAAAAGATCGAACCATAAAAAAAAGGAATTAAAATTTCACGAGATGAAATTTTAATTCCTTTTTTATAGGACTAAGCGGAGCCGATTAAATTTTTTCCTCTGTTCCTGTTTCCTTTGATTCTTGTTGCGTCAATTCCTCTTGATCCGTTTCCACTTCCTTTTCTTCACCTGGATATTGAATAGCATCTAATGCCGCTTTTAATACCTCCTTGTGCGCCATATAAGCTGGAATATCTTCTTCTGGCATTGGTTCAGGTGGTGGAAGGTTCTGTTTCAGGTGATTGACTTGTTTGCCATTTTTCCAAAAGCGGAAACAAACGTGTGGTCCGGTAGCCAATCCAGTAGAACCTACATAGCCAATTACTTCTCCTTGCTTAACATGCACTCCTGGGCGAATTCCTTTGGCTTGTTTTTGCATGTGGAGATATTGGGTTTGGTAAATATTGTCGTGCTTGATTTTGACATAATTTCCATTCCCTCTTGAACGACTAGATTTTACGACAACTCCATCCGCAACTGCATAAATTGGTGTTCCACGTGGCGCAGCATAATCTGTTCCTAGGTGTGCTTTTCGTCGCTTTAACACTGGATGAAATCTATTTCTATTAAATCTTGAAGAGATGCGAGAGTATTTAACCGGAGACTTCAAAAAGGCTTTTTCCATAGACCTGGCTTCGAGGTCATAAAAACCATTATGCCGTTCATTTTCATAACGGATCGCATAAAAACCTTTGCCTTCATTTTCGTAGTAAGCCGCATCGATCTCTCCGACTCCCACCGGTTCTCCGTCAATGTATTTTCTTTGATAAACCAGTTTGAATCGATCTCCTTTTTGAATATGGTGAAAATCTATCGACCATGCTAAAGCGTCCTCCATGCGTGCGGTAAGATCAGGACTATAGCCATTGGAAGTCATTGCGACCCACAAGGAAGAGTTGATAATACCAGAAGCAGTTTCTACAACCGTTTCTACCGGCCGCCTAACGATATTAATCTGCTTATCTTTTTGTAAATCGAAAACGATGTATTCGAAAACATTGGGCTCGTAGATAAAATAATCTGCACCGATTGCAGTATCTCTACTAAGTACGGTATATTTTTTACCAACTCTTAAGTTCCGGACATCAAAAGTATCTTTGCCTTCTTTGGCAATTTTATCGATGCTTACAAAATCGATTTTATGAGGAATAAGAATATCCGCTAAAAACTGATTGGGGGATATGATGGCTTCGCTTACGTGAAAGGTATCCAGGGCGAATCCAAATTTTAGGGTAGGTTTGACAATATTGAAAGCACCTAAAGTTACTTCTGAAGTAGAAGCAAGTAGATTTGCTTGTGTATTGACTGGCTCGGGAGGATCCATAAAGCTATACAAGAGGTATATCCAAAAGGGTAAAGTTACCGCTGTGAGGACTCTTCTTACTCTAACTCTTCGAAATCTTCGACCAAGTTTTTGTTTAAAATTCTCTGCTATTATCTCCAAATTCATTATTAATCCGTTAAATAAATTAAACGGCGAGAGTCAACTATTTTTTTGATAACAATCAGCAACATTGCAGGCAATTAGCCTTTTTGAAGATGATCATTTGAAACCGATATTGCGTTAATTAATCGCAAATTTCCACTAACGCAGACCAAATATAGAATTCTCTGGCAAACTGCCATAAAATTTAAGATTTTTTCTTTCCACAAAATGAAGGGTGGCTTATGCATAAAACACTAGAAGTCAATGATTTCAAGGGGTATTAGGTGTTTTGACCGATGTGTAAGATTTAGATTTGATTATTGGAAAAGAAGGGGTTTAAGGCTATTTATTGGGCTTAAAGTGATCTAAACGAAAAAAGGAGCCTGGAATTATTTTCCAGGCTCCTTCTGTTTTTATTTAAATCTAACAAGAAGTATGCAAATCACTGAGCATCAGTGCTTTATTATATTTTAACTAAAATCATTCTTATTCCATTATTTGCGACGCAAGACCACATCTACCCGTCGGCTTTGGTCTCCTTGTGAATCATTGATCATTTTTATAGAACCCAGACCTTCTTTTCTGACGACTTGGTTTAATTCAAGGCCAGAGCTATTGAGGTAGTTTACAATGGTTTTCGCTCTTTTTTCAGAAAGCTGCTTATTGTAATCTTCATTTCCAACCGCATCCGCATATCCAACAACTTCCACTTCCCAGTTTTTATCTGTCTTTAAGAAGGTGGCCAATTGATCTAAATCTGTGCGGCTATCATTATTGAGTTGGTAGGAATCAAATCCAAAGAAAAACTGAACTCTTTTTTCTTTTAGCTGTGGGCCACGAGAAACCAATTCTGGTTTTGGGGCAATTGTTTTGGGTAGGAGAGTGACTTCCACTTTTATGGGGACCGCATTGTCTTGCGCTTCCAAATACACCGCAGAAATGTACTCTTCATAACCCGGTTCTCTTACCGTAAAACTATAAGCCTGATTGCCAGGGACACAGAGAAAAAACCAACCTGTTTCATCTGACTTGACCATAAATTTATTCGGACCTCTACCAATCTTAACCGCAGTTGCAATAGGTTCTCCAGAAGCTTTGTCGACTACCATTCCTTCGAGGTGAACGATAGGGTCTGGTCGGAATTCTTGGGGGAGTTCAATTTTATAAATATCCATTCCTCCGGAACCACCTGCTCTGGCAGAAGAAAAATAGGCCGTAATGCCATCGCCTTGCACATAGATACCTAATTCTTTAGCGGTAGAGTTTATGGGAAATCCCATGTTGATCGGAGCAGACCATTTTCCTCCGACTTGTCGACTGATAAATAAATCGCCTTCTCCTTGTCCCTGATGACCATTCGAAGTAAAGTATAAAGTTTTACCATCACTAGAAATAAAAGGAGCTTCTTCATCACCAGGCGTATTGATGGCATTGCCTAAGCTTTCAGCAGCGGACCATTCTCCATTTTTCATCAAAGTACTTTTCCAGATGTCGGCACCGCCTTGGCCACCAGGCCGGGTGCTACTAAAGAATAAGACATTTCCATCACAAGTAATGGAAGGTTGAGAATCCCATGCACGGGAATTGAGTTGGCCATCTATTCTGTTGATCGCACCAATATATCCTTTGTTGAGTTTTGCTTCATAAAGGTCGCAGCCACCTTCGGTATCTTCTCTCATACAACCCGCGAAATAAAAAGATTTTCCATGGGGTGCGAAACGCGCCATTCCTTCATTGTTCTTTGTATTGATCTTATCACTAAAAGGACGGGCATCCTGCCATTCTTCTCTTAGCTTTTCAACAATCATCAAGTTTTGATCTTCTGCTTCGTTGGTTCGAGTAAAAACCAATTGTAATCCATCGCTGGTAATCGTCGGCAGGTATTCGTCTGTTGGTGTATTTATTTTGATACCTAGATTTTCGATATTTAAGTTGGCATAAGTGGTGACATCGAGCTTGGCTAGATATTCCATATTGATCTTCCGTTCATTGAGTCTAAAATCATAAGTGATTTCCATTCCGGATTCTTTGTCCGCATTGGCATAGCTACTGCCTTTCATTTCTATATACTTGTCGTAATAAAAATTAGCTAAGGATAGATCCCCCAATTGAAAAGCACATTCTCCGCATTCAAAATAAGAAGCACGAGAAAGGCGGGGATCAAGATCAAATGATGTTTCATACGCATCCTTGGCTTCTTGAAATTTCTCCAATTCCATATATATTTTTCCCATTTCACGATAGGCGATGGCAAAATCATCTTTTATCTTGACGGTATGTTGAAGCTGTTTCAAAGCCTTTGGGTAATTGCTTTCGTTGATAAACTTTTGGGCATACATCAAAGATTTCTTGGCATTGGTAGTAGCCACGAACTCTCCTTTAGTATCCTCTTGACAAAAGATAATCACTGGGAGAAACATTGCGATAAGTAAAATGCCTCTTTTCATTGTGGTCATGGTTTAATGAACTAAAGTCACCATGGGGGTTTGGTTTTAATTATTAATCATTTGGATAAAAAGCTTACTTCCTGCATTAAGCCGGATAGCGGTTAAGCCTATTATTAAATGACTCGATTTAAAAGTAGAGGGAATTAGGTGGCGGTATGTTTCTTTGCGGCCTCCCAAAGGAGGGTTAATCAAAGGAAATTTATGGGCTAAAAAGAAGCCTTGGAATACACTATTAATAAGCAATAATGTTGCCGATTTCTGGACATCTATTGATTTGAAGAAGGTGGAAAATAGGAAAGAGAGGTTTGGTGGCCATATAAGATCTACTTTTAAAGTGAACTTAAAAATGCCATAACAAGTCAAATTCTTGAGAAGAGAATCGCCTTTCTTTTGCCTAGCTGGATTGAAAGGTTTTGATAGCCAGGGATATACGTAGGTGTTTTTAATTTTATTTGTACTCGTGCAAGCTGCATTACAGGCAAGACCTTCTCCAGGGCGGAGAATTTTGGTAATTTGATCTGATTTGGGATCAAATATTTTTTTAATTAGAGTGGGAATCGCTCTGGATACCCAGGGCCAAAGCCCCTTTTTTAACTGGTTTTGCCAGTCCTCAAGAGTAGTCGAAGACATACTAGATTGTTTTTACTTTTCTGAAACAAGGCAAATGGCGGATAAAGAAAACCGTCATTTAACAGGTTTTAAGAAAGTGGATTGATTCTTTGGGTTTTGTAGAGCTGTATGTTTGAATTCGTGCCTTTACTCCCTAAAATGGAATTTCAGCTTTGGAATCCAGGCTTTTACTTGGTTGCTGTTTGGGGCTTTCTTCTTTGGCAAATTCTGGGTGTACCGGACCTACCTTTTTATATTTCACCTCAATGCTATGCCCCTTGTGAAAAGAATTTACCACAGGAGAAAACATCATTTGCATCAATTCATTGACTTGTACTTTGGCTTTATCCATGATATCACTATCCAAAGCATCTTTTCTAAACTCAGAGCGAAGCAAATTGAAATTAGAATTGAAGTCCATTTCTTTGACTTCTCTCATCCAGCCAATATCTAATTTATCTACTTTAGGATAAACCTCATGGGATAAAATGACGGGTTCAGGTAAAGTAATGCTTAGTTTTTTTCGCTTGGAATCGAGATCGATTTTGAAATAGTCATCTAATTTAAAACCCACCTTAAGCATGCTTATAGCAGATACTTCAATATCTGTAGAGGATACGGAGTAGCCCCAGATTTTTGTTTGCAGTTGTTTGTTAATGGCTTTTTTGTCTCGGACTTCCATCGTTGCCAATTCCGCAATTACCTTTTCTACCTTTTCTTCCATAAGTCCTTTGGAGCGACTAAAATCTATGACAGAAGCTCGATCCTGCAGCCTTTTCATCATCGGCCGTAAAGCCTCTGTCAGAGCGATTCCGCAAGGGGAGTCCACCTTATTTCCTTTGACATAAAGTTTGCCTCCTTCTGATTCAACCAAAGCCATGATCACATGATTGACCAGGAAACAGGTGTATTTGGAAGCGACTTCATTAAAGACTTCCAATGCATTGGCATTTTCATTATTATACCAAGATTGGTAAATACCACCTGTCGTATCGCTAAGAGCTACAAAATCATTGAAATATAGCTGCCGCAAATAAGCATGATGCTTGTCGTATTCCACGCTAACTTGGCTACGAAGACTATCTGGAAGGTCCATTCTTTTCGCCACATGAGTCAGCATCGACGTATTGAAATTATAAACCATTTCATTAAATTCCCGACGATATCGGTGTGGATTAGCCAAAACCACCAACATGGTTTCCTCATCCAATTCATTTTGAAAATCAGAAGGAATATAGGTGATTTGCATTTCCTTTGGAACGGAAGTATAATCCGAGCCCATCGCGCTGCCAAAGCTGCCTCCTGGCCAAAAATAAGTGTAAAGCATTAAAGCTCCGAGGCTTAATACGAGTACATAGAACATGAGTTTTCCAATACCTACTCCGGCTCCTGATCTTCTTGATGGGTTTGACATATTGCTAGATTAAAACGAAACGTTGAATTTTTTAAAATCTTCTAAATTTATTAGCCTTCTTTCCTGTCTAATCTAAGACTGAATTCCAGACTAAAGTCACTCAGTAAGTGGTGTCGTTTTTTCGAGTTATGATGTAGTTTTGAATAGAATGATCTTATGAATAGCAGGCAAATTTTTCGCCAAAATTGATCAAAAATTGCCAATTGGGTTTTAGGAAGAGGCCTCAAATATATGGCAAAAATATTTAAAGTTTGAGTCTTGATAATATTTTGATTCAATTGTTTTTAAAACAATGAGCATTTTGGGAAAGAAATAGGATTTTTTAGTAATTTATTAGCTCAGGCAGCACAAAAACTATCTTTTGCGTTTTTCTTTTAAATCTGCTTAGTTCCTTGAATTTTAAGTAGTTTTTGCCCCAAGAAAAAGAATAGTTAGTTTTCTGTGATGATAAAGTCGTATTGCATAATTTGTGATACGACTTTTTTTATTCTCCCATTTTTCAACTTTAAATCATAATATTTTACAAGCTCAGCAGAGATTTTAAAACAACTTCTATTACTTTTAGGTCAAAATGGAGAAAACATGCTAGATCAGAAAACGACATTGAATGGAGGTGGGCAAATCATTGACCTGAGCGAACCCATCGTAATGGGCATCCTTAATCTGACTCCTGATTCTTTTTTTGATGGCGGAAAACACCATTCTGAAACCCTTATTTTGCAACAATGCGAAAAAATGCTCCAAGAAGGCGCTCAGATTTTGGATATCGGCGGAGCCTCCTCTCGACCAGGTGCGCTAGCAATAGCTCCAGAAGCTGAACTGAAAAGAGTTCTTCCAGCGATCAAAGCAATCAAAAAAGCATTTCCACAAGTCTTATTATCTATTGATACTTATTGGTCTGCAGTAGCCAAAGCTACCGTCGCAGAAGGAGTGAATATGGTAAATGATATCTCCGGAGGACAGCTAGATGCGGAGCTTTGGCCTACACTTGCTAAATTAGAGGTGCCTTATGTGCTGATGCACATGCAAGGAAGCCCCAAGGATATGCAAATGAATCCGGTATACGAGGATATAGGAACCGAGGTTTTTGATTTTTTTACAGCAAAGATTGCTCACTTGAGGAGTTTGGGCATAAAAGACCTTCTTTTAGATCCGGGCTTTGGTTTTGGGAAAACAATTGACCACAATTTTAAGTTATTGAACACGCTTCCAGCTTTTCAGGTTTTAGAGTTGCCACTTTTGGTCGGGATCTCCCGAAAATCGATGATATATAAAACCCTTGATGTATCGGCTTCGGAGGCGCTTAATGGCAGCACTGCACTGCATATGGTCGCGCTCCAAAATGGTGCGAAAATTCTTCGGGTTCACGACGTAAAAGAAGCGGTGGAAACTATTGCTTTGTGGAAAAAATTAGAAGCAAACAAAGGTTCAAACCAATTACATTAAACTCAAATTACTTGGCATTACTCACAGAAGATAAAATCAAATTAGCTAGTCTGCGCTTTTTAAAAAGCCACTACAAGTTTCGTCCTCGGGTCGGGCCGACCACTGCTCATTTTGATATGAAAAGTGAAGAGGGGATTATTGCAGATGGCCATCTTTATTTTGTCACGGAAGAAGGCGAACAGTTTTTAGCAACTTTTGAGGCTACTTCGGATCAGATCTTTGAAGAAGTAAAATACAAACCAGAGTTCCGAATTCTATTTTGGGATAGTTTGGCCGCAGGCTTTATCATTGCAGCTTTGACTTTTCTTTATGGCTTTTTTAAAAATCAATTTACGATCAGAGAAGTTGGTTGGCCGATGACTTTGAGTATTGTTTTTTTGGGGGGAATGATTGGTTTTTGGTGCTATCGTTTTTTGGTAAAAGGTCGTCATCGCTATCGCTATATCTACGCTGTTGAGCAGTTTAAAAGATACCATGCAGATGAGCAATGGATTGCCATTTCTAACACCATTTTCCGAAAACCATTGCGGTTAAAAGGCGAAGACCAGGAAGAACCGGAGGATGATTTTTTGGAAGAATTGAAAAGACAATGTGTAGATTTTGGAATAGGATTATTAACGGTTTCTAAAAATGAATCTGTGCAAATGCTGATCAGTCCGGCGCGGAAAGATGTTTTTGAAAATAAGCGTAGGATGATCCATTTTGTTGCCCAGAATATCAAGAAAGGAAAATCGTGGGGGAGGAGGCTTTCAGATCGAGGAAGGAATGGTTTGGATAAGATTTTTGGTCGCTCCCAAAACAGTACCTCTTTGCAAAGGTACCGGCGTTCGTTTTATAAGCAGGTATTAATCTGTGGTGTTGCTACTGCATTGATGAGTTTTCTATTTTACAAGGAATTGCAGGATTTACCTATGAATTATGTCAATAAAAAAGATTTCGAAAGGGAGGTGCTAGCAAAAGTAGACAGTGGCGACATAGAAACTTCACAATATATCGCCGATAGCAATTCGGTACTACAAGAAGAAGGAATTTCCGCTCCTTATCTACATGTAGAAACCAATCAGACTCCTGACCAGGAAAAGGAAAAAATACGAGATTTGGATACCTGGAAAATCAATCTCCATGCAAAGACGGGCGGAAGTAATTATTTGCAATCCGAGGAAGAGGTCTATAGCACCTACGATTGTGAACGACTCTTTAATTTTGATCAGGAATTATTTTTAATCAAATACGCTCTTTTGCCGGACTTTGAATCGGCAAAGAAAGAATTGGGAGAACTGGCCAAAAACAAGATCAATGGCAATATACTTTGGTTGGGGTGTTTTGAGAAACAAAAATTTAATTACGCCGTTTATTTTGACCTGTTGCATACTGATTTTATGGAAGCGGGCCAAAGTTTAAAGGTTTATCAAGATCGTTTGGAAGAGGCGCGCTTTACGAAGACGGAATTAAGACTGGTTAAGATTGTTAAGTAAGCGCATTTTTAAATTAAAGAATGCCGGGATAGTATCCAATTTTTCCTATATTGTTTTTTCTTAATAGAATCACTCAAATTTATTTCCAATTAATGATGAATAAGGTATTAAAAGGCATTGCCGGGCTGTTTATTTTGCTGACTATTCTTGCGCAAATTTTTCCTGCCAATGATATCGATACGCCATTAGATCCACAAGTTGACCTAAGTGGAGATTCCAGTGTACCAGCAGAGGTAGCAGCGGCATTAAAAACCTCTTGTTATGATTGCCATTCCAATCAGCCGAACTATCCCTGGTATGCAAAAATTGGGATTGTAAAATATTACCTGACCAATCATATTAAGGGAAGTCATAAAAAATTGAACTTTTCTCTATGGAATAATTATTCAGACAAGGAAAGAAGGCATAAAAGAGAAGAAATCTGTGAAGAGATTGAAGATGGAAATATGCCAATAAAGAGTTATCAACTGATGCATAAAGACGTAGCGCTAAGTGAAACCCAAAAAGAACTAATTTGCGCCTGGGCTAATTCTACTCCTCAGAAATAAGGAGCACCAGCTTTTTTGTTTTCCCCAAATCCAAATATATCATGTGTCTTTACTCCTTTGTTGAACTATAAGTTCATCAAAGGATGACTTTAGCATATTTTGTTAATTATGTCGTATTGGATAAAATTTACATTTATTTCTACCTGTCCTAGCGAAAATTCACTACTTTGAGCAACGTATTTCCCTTTTTTCTCTACCTAAACAACCTTTAATTGTATGAAATTAAAAAATTTTACACGCTTAGTATTTGGTTTTCTTTTTTTCTGTTTTTCGCAATCTCTTGTTTCTCAAACGGTTATAAAGGGAGAATTGCTAGATGCTGAAAATGGAGAACCCTTGATCGGTGCAAGTATCGTAGTGAAAGAAACCACCAATGGTACCGTTACGGATTACGATGGTAAATTTGAACTAAAAGTCAAAAGCGATTTGCCTGCGATCCTTATTTTCTCCTACATAGGTTATACGGATGTTGAAAAAGAGGTGAATTCTACCGAAGATTTGAAAATTGAAATGGCTACGGATGCGGTAACAATTGATATTGGGGTAGAGGTAAGAGGTCAACGGGTATCTGACAAACAAAAAGCAGCACCACTTACGGTAGAGTCTATGGATTTGTTGGCGATCAAAGAAACACCAGCAGATAATTTCTATGATGGACTAGGAACGATGAAAGGGGTGGATCTTACCGCTGCAAGTCTTGGTTTTAAAGTCATCAACACTCGTGGATTTAATAGCACGAGTCCTGTTCGTTCGCTACAGCTAATTGATGGGGTAGACAATCAAGCACCTGGTTTAAACTTTTCCTTAGGTAATTTCCTCGGAGCTTCTGAATTGGATGTCCTTAAAGTGGATTTGATCGTTGGAGCAAGTTCTGCCTATTACGGTCCCAATGCCTTTAATGGAGTGATCGCGATGACGACCAAAGATCCTTTTTTCCAAAAAGGATTATCCGCTAGTGTAAAAGGGGGAGAACGAGCGATGCTCAATAGCGCTATTCGCTGGGCAGATGCGATAAAAAATAAAGATGGTAAGGAGTGGTTTGGTTACAAATTGAATCTTTCTTACCTCCGTGCCGATGATTGGGTCGCCAATAATTACGATCCTGTAGATGGTACCAATACTGGAATAGGAAATATCGGAAGATGGGATGAAGTCAATTCTTACGGAGACGAATATTCCAGCAATATGGATTTGAGAGGTTTTTATAATTCTTTCAACGACAATGCTGGACTCGGACAATTTCACCGTTCCTCTTATCAGGAAGAAGATCTGGTCGATTACAATACTCGAAATCTAAAAACCAATTTGGCTTTCCATTTTCGATTGAATCCAGATTTAGAAACAGAATCGCCAGAGATCATCGCTTCTGCTGGTTATAGCAATGGTACTACTGTTTATCAAGGTGACAATCGCTTTAGTTTAAAAGGAATTTCCTTTTTTCAAAGTCGTTTGGAACTTCGAAAAAGGAAC
This sequence comes from uncultured Saprospiraceae bacterium, assembly GCA_938015925.1. Taxonomy (GTDB): domain Bacteria; phylum Bacteroidota; class Bacteroidia; order Chitinophagales; family Saprospiraceae; genus CALLVY01. The sequence goes on along the minus strand of CALLVY010000247.1, from coordinate 11,379 downwards.
AAATATTTTTTACGGGCTTATTATACCCAGGATGATGCAGGAAATTCTTATGATCCTTACCTGACTGCCTTAAGACTCCAAGGCGTCGTAAAAACCAATGCCGATTGGGGAAGAGATTATGTGAATTGGTGGCGGCAAAATGCCAGACCTTTAATGAAAGAAATGGGATACCCGGAGATTAAAATTGAATTTGATCCGGTGACTCAAACAACGAACAATACCTTTGATACAGACGCTGCGAATACTTGGTTAGTCGATAATCAGGATTTACTAGCTACCCTCCACCAACAAGCATTAGAGCATACCGATTCGGATGCAAATGGTCCTTCTTTTTATGAGCCAGGTACCGAACGATTTGAAAAAGAGTTTAAAAGATTGACGACCTCTAAAAATAACCTAGAGGAAAATGGGACTCAATTTTTTGACCGCTCCGCACTCTATCATATTAATGGAGAGTATACTTTGAATCCAGAGTGGGCAGAAAGTATTAGAATAGGAGCTAGTGGAAGATTGTATACTCCGAATTCTGAAGGGACTTTATTTTATGATACTCTTTCCAGATCGATTACAGAATTGACCAATGGTGTATTTGATACCGTTTACACAAAAAATCCAATTACCAATTATGAATTTGGTATTTATGCTGGAATTGAAAAGAAATTTGCGAGTGACAAATTAACCGCAAGTGCCACTTTAAGACTTGATAAGAATAAAAATTTCAACTTCTTGGTCTCTCCTGCGGCTTCCCTGGTTTGGAAACCGAAGGCAAATAATTACTTCAGAATATCTTTTTCTTCTGCCATTCGAAATCCTACGCTTACCGATCAATACTTAAATCTTAATGTAGGTAGAGCTACGTTGGCTGGAAACCTAAATGGAGTAGATAGTCTGATTACGGTTGAATCGTTTGAAGATTATCAACGAGCGGACATTCCTGATTTTTCTAAACTGAGGTATTTTGATATTGCTCCAGTTCGCCCGGAAAATGTAAAAACAGTCGAAGTAGGATATCGAACGACTTTGTTTAATAGTTTGTATTTGGATGGTAGTTATTATTTCAGCAACTATACCAACTTCCTTGGTTTTAATATTGGTTTAGATGCAGAATTTCAAGGAGGTTTACCTTCTTTTGTCCGTGCTTATCGTTATTCTGCCAACTCTACCAACAGCGTTAATACTCAAGGATTCTCTGTAGGCGCGAGTTATTATTTCTCAAAGTACTTTCAGCTTAATGGAAATTATTCCTGGAATAAACTGGTGAAGACCGTTGAAGATGACCCAATTATTCCTGCCTTTAATACACCAGAACACAAGTTTAATATCGGAGTCTCCGGAAGAAATATTCAAACTAGATTCTTGAAAAATTTTGGATTTAATTTCAATTACAAATGGATCGAAACATTTGTTTTTGAAGGTTCCCCTCAGTTTACCGGAACCATACCAAATTATGCTTTACTAGATGGTCAGCTCAATTATTATGTTGACAAAATAAATACAACCTTCAAGATAGGGGCGACCAATTTATTGGATCAACAAACCTTCCAAGCTTATGGAGGACCTCGAATTGGTCGATTGGCTTACATCTCCTTTTTATATGAATTCAAGAAAAAATAAACCATAAAACCCTTTGGCAAGTATTCAAAATGTTTTTTTATTTTGAATACTTGCCAAACCTCAAATAGATTTTACACACTTAGTTATTATAAAATAAAAATCCTGTTTATGAAAAAATTAATTACACTAATTTTAGTGCTTGCAACTTTTACCTGTACGACGGTGGAAGCCCAACGATACTTGACAGAAACCTTTACGGAGGTTACGATTGAGAGAGATATCCAATATGCAAGAAACTATACCGTGCTGACTGTATCTGATCCAATGATTGGAAGACCAACTTCCCAAAATTTATTGCTGAATCTGTATACGCCAACTGGCGATACCGAAACAGATCGTCCTTTGGTTATTCTATTTCACACGGGTAACTTTTTACCACAAGGATTGAATGGTGGCGTATTTGGAACGGTAGATGACGAACCTGTTGTAGAGGTGGCCACTCGTTTGGCTAAATTGGGATACGTTGTTGCCGTGGCCGATTACCGTCAAGGATGGAATCCTATTTCTCCAAGTCAAGACACTCGGATCAATACTTTGATCAATGCTTCTTACCGAGGTATCCAGGATGCTCGTTCTTGTGTTCGATTCTTTAGAAAAGATGCAATAGACGGTGGAAACCAATATGGTATTTGCCCAGAGCGAGTTACCTACTGGGGAATTGGTACCGGTGGTTATATTTCTTCTGCTGCAGCTGCGATTGACAGCTATGAAGAGTTAGCTATTCTACCTAAGTTCATTGATTCTCTTTTGGTTCCTATGGTAATTCCTTCTATTCATGGTGATCCTTTTGGAACTTCTTACGGATTTATTCCTGGTGCTCCTGCAGGTTTTGATACCTTGAGCTTACCTAACCACGTTGGTTATGACCATGAAGTACAATTGACTGTAAACATGGGAGGAGCTATCGGTGATACTTCTTGGATGGATGCTGGTGATCCTGCATACATTTGTTACCATGTTCCTGATGATCCATTTGCACCTTACCTAGAAGATATCTTGATTGTACCTACTACGGGTGATTTGATCGTTGAAGTACAAGGTTCTTACCTGATGGCCAAAAAAGCCAATGAACTTGGTCTTAACAATACCATGAGGTATACAGATTTTAATGATGAATTTTCTGCTTCTGCCAATGCTAAGAATGATGGCTATGAAGGTTTATTCCCATTACTTCGCCCAACTTGGACGAACCCATTGAATCCTACTGGACCAGAGCTTTCTGAAGCTTCTCCTTGGGATTGGTGGAACGATGCTTTTTGGTCAACGCAACCACACCCATCGTGTGGTGGAGTTGCTCCTCCAACTTGTAGCTTTGATTTTATTGCTCGTTTGAATAATCCTGATGCTTCTGAAACAAAAGGAAAAACTTATATCGATAGTATCATGGGCTACTTTGCGCCTCGTGCTTATGCTCAATTGAACCTTTGGTCTCCAGCTTGTGCTACGGTTAATACCGATGAGGTACTTACGGATGCCGATGTTTCTTTGATGGTTTCTCCAAACCCTTCTGATGCAGATATGCTATTCACCAGTAACGAAGAAAACCCAATGCAAAGCATTGAACTTTTCGATCTTTCTGGTCGTAGAATCAAAACGGTAACTGTAAACAATACGAACTATACTTTAACACGTGATTATTTCCAGACTGGAATGTATATCGCGAAAGTTCGTTTTGAAAAAGGAGTCGTTGCGCAAAAGGTTATATTCAAGTAGAATATTTCTTTCGTGAGTACATCACTTTAAAAGAAAGCCCGACAGATACCTGTCGGGCTTTCCTTGTTTTAGGAACCTGCATATATTTCTGTTTCTTTCATTTTTTTTGTAATTTAATTGTTGTAAAGCAGCTAGTCTATTTTGTCGGAAGGGGGATCTATTTTATAATCGAAGTCTAATCAATAAAAATCCTGCTTATGAAAAAAATTGTATCACTCGTTTTAACGCTAACAATTATTCTCTGCTCTACCTTGGAAGCGCAGCGGTATTTGTCAAAAACCTTTACAGCAATTACGGTCGACAGAGATATTCAATATGGAAGAAACTATACCGTATTTACGCTCTCTGATCCAATGATTGGAAAACCAACTTCCCAAGATTTAATGCTGAATTTGTATCATCCAACAGGCGATATGCTAACAGAACGTCCTTTGGTTATTCTATTTCACACGGGTAATTTTTTACCCATAGGATTAAATGGAAGTGTATTTGGTACGGTAGACGATGAACCTATTGTAGAGATTGCCAATCGTTTGGCAGAATTGGGATATGTAGTGGCCGTACCGGAATACCGTCAAGGATGGAACCCCATTTCTCCAAGTCAGGAAGCTCAGGTAAACACCCTGGTGAATGCGACCTACCGTGGTATCCAAGATGCTCGTTCTTGTGTTCGGTTTTTTAGAAAAGATGCCATTGATGGAAGCAATCAATATGGTATTTGTCCGGAGCGAATCACTTATTGGGGAGTTGGTACCGGTGGCTATATTTCTACCGCTGCTGCTGCATTGGATACCTATGAAGAATTAGCAATTTTGCCAAAATTTATTGGCTCCGATGGGATTCCGATGGTAGTCCCTTCTATTCATGGGGATCCTTTTGGTACGTCTTATGGATTTATTCCTGGCGAACCAGTAGGTTGTGATACTTTGAGTTTGCCCAACCATGTTGGTTATGAGCATGATGTACAATTGACGGTAAGCATGGGAGGAGCTATTTGGGATACCTCCTGGATGGATAAGGAAGACCCTGCTTTCATTTGTTTTCATGTACCGGATGATCCGTTTATACCTTACAAGGAAGGTGTTTATATATTTCCAACTCCAAATAACATTTACCCTACCGTACATGGTTCCTATCTAATTTCGGAAAAAGCAAATGATTTAGGATTGAACAAGACGTTTAAGTTGGCTGCGATTAATGATGAATTTACCGCAGCGGCTAATGCGAATAACGATGGATATGAAGGTCTATTTCCATTCATTCGACCAACTTGGGTAAATCCATTTGATACACTTGGATCTAGGTATTCAGAAGCAGCGCCCTGGGATTGGTGGGACTTTGCCTTTTGGGAAACCCAAGCGCACCCTTCTTGTGCCGGGACTCCGCCTCCAGGTTGTAGCTTTGATTTCATTGCTCGTTTGAACAACCGAGATGCTTCAGAAACAAAAGGGATGACTTATATCGATAGCATTATGGGCTATTTTGCTCCGCGTGCTTATGCGCAATTGAACCTTTGGTCTCCAGCTTGTGCTGCTGTTAATACGGAGGAGGTACTCACGCGTGCAGATGTATCTTTGAATGTTTCTCCAAACCCAACGGCGGCGGATATGCTTTTTACAAGCAGCGAAGAAAATCCAATGCAGCGTATTGAGCTGTTCGATCTTTCTGGTCGCCGTATAAAAATGATCTCGGTAAATTCCAGTCATTTTGTTTTAGCGAGAGATTATTTCCAGGCCGGTATGTATATTGCGAAGGTGCGTTTTGAAAAAGGAATTATTGCTCAAAAAATCGTATTCAACTAGGACGAATTTTAGGACATTCATAAAAAAAGCCTGTCAGGAATCTGACAGGCTTTCTTGTTTTTTAGCATTTAGGTTTTTACATCAAACCACAATAATTCCATATTGTTCCAGTAAGCCGCCAAGGCCATTGGAAGAGAATTTTGCTTTATGAATTTTATTGAGGTTCGGATTAATAGAATAATGATAAGCTTCGCTTAAGTCCGCTTTTTCAAGAATACTTTGCTCAAAAATAGCGCGACCTAAATCACATTGGGTGAATACACTTTGACTCAAATCCGTCTCCGTAAAATCAACCTCTTGCATCTCGCAGTTTTCGAATTGGATTCCTTTTAAAGGGAGTTGGGAAAAGACAGACAAGTTCATCATACAATCCTTAAAAGCCATTGACAATAAAAAGGGATTACAATCTCGAAAGTTGGCTCCCAGTAATTTACATTCCTTAAACTGTACCGTCTTAAGAGAGGTATTTCTCAAGACTACCATGCTGAAATCACAATGGCTAAAAGTACAATCTACGAAAGTGGTATTGGACAAATGCGCTTTTGAAAAATCGCAATCAGAAAAAAGACAATCATCGTATTGGCCACGAGGCAATTCACTGCTGGAAAAATCTTTTTGTCGGTATTCTTCGCTTTCAAATCGTTCGTTCATCCTGTTGGTTAATTTTTTTTGAAAGATAAGATTATTTCATTGTTTCTAACATAGAAATGGGAGAGGAGCGTGATAAATAACTGTTTATTGTTGCCAAACGATTTACCGAGTTGTCTTTTTACCATGCTCCTCTAAAAAATGCTCACTCAAAAAGTGCATTAAACGATTACTAATTCTTCTGCCTTCGCCCAAGTTTTGATAATGGACATCCATTCACTATTTGGTTTGTTATTAAATCGCGCTAATGTTTGCCAAATTTTCTGACCTTCTTGTATCTCAATCGTGACTAAAGGCGCCCATTGATTTTCCGCGACTTGTTCTTGCAAAGACCAAATGGCAGCATCTCCGTTTGCACATTCTCCTGCATAGGTGTAGACACAATGCGACATCAATTGTCCTTCCAGATACAAATCGAAATCCGTTTTCAGTTGAGTGATTCGGTAAGACCGATCTTCTTGTTCCAAATAGTAATCCTGTTTATCTATTCCTTTCCAAGATGAATTATGCTTTGCGAAATATTCTTCTGCGAAATGTTGTTCCACTTTTCTACGAAAAGCAATAACAGATCGGCCTTTCATTTTCAAACCTTTCCCTAAGTCTTTTTGGCCTTTAATATATTCCAACCAATGAGGAATTTCATTCATACCAATAACCTGGTATTCCTTGAGAAAAAACCGAATAACGGATTGATAATAGTTGTCGAATCCTTCTTGAAAATGCATCTGGAGGAAACGCATTAATTGGTTGGCACAGTAAAATAATTTTATCCAATCTCGCATTGGTAATTCCGGCAAACTCGCTAAGAATCGAAATACTTCGGTTCCATTTTTTAAATAATATTCTGCACGATCTATAAAAGTAGACCAAAATAAGTCAATGACTTTTTTAGGTAAATAAGAACGCAAACAAGCCCAATATAAAGCGGAAAGATAATTGCCTCGATATTTTTTTGGACTTTGTTGGATGTAAAAATTAGCTTTACTTGGAACAGGAAATTCGCGAAACCCATCGAAGTTGTGCCAACCATTTCCCTTTGAAAGGTGAAAGATTAATTTATAACCGACTACCCAATAGGAGGTTTGCAATTTGATGCCATAGCTACAATGATTGTGGTACAATCGCTGGAGAAAATAAGGTACTTGATGAGGATATCGAATATAAGAATGTGCGATAAAACTCCAAAGAAGATTCTTTGTATCTCTTTTGAATTTTGCTTGCCAGGTAGAGATTGGACGTAGGATAGTCGCCTGATACATAAATTCTATCAAACCTCTATTCTCCTGAATGCATAAGCGCAACAAAAATGGATTCTGTATAAAATCCTCCAATAAAGCCTTAGGGCTATGGTAGACAGGAAAGTAAGCATCCAATTTCCGGGAGTTCAAAAAACGCCGACAAAAAAGTATAACAATTTCCTGCTCAGAGGAAAGATCTGTAAGTCCACTTTCTTTGGTTTTAAAGTTTGCTTCCAGCAATGCTTTTCTTTGCAAATAAGTAAAACTTATTTTGCGTCTTTCTTTTTTAGAAGACTGTAGTTTTTGACGGATCGTGTTTTCGAAAGTAAGCATTGCTTCCTCTCTTGCCCGTCGTTTGACTCGATTGGCCATGATGTTTTTGATTGATAAGTACGGTTAAGGTTTGCCTGAAAAAGGTCGACCGACCTCGGAATAATCCCGGAGGTACAAGCCTAGCATTGAATGCCTTTGATGTTTGCATTTTTTTGAATTTATTTTTTGATTAGAAAATTTTTTGCATAAAAAGTGCCCTTCTGTTTGGAGCAGAAGCCTTTTGATTTGCAATTTTTTTGTATAAACAATTCAAGGAGGATTCCTTGAACATCTTGTCCTGTTTTGGTGGACAGGACTATAACTTTAGAGGGAGGAGGAAAGTTCCGGATTCGCAATAAAAAATTGGGAACCCAAAAAACCTTAGACAAGATGTGCTTTTGCTATTCAGTGATTTCATTTGATCAAAATATTTTTTTTCTGCTGAAGCACTGTGCATTTTTAATTTGACCAATTTATATGAAAAGGGGCATAACAAAAATGGAGATATTACTGGTAAATACCGCGAAATAGAAAAACTCAAGGGATTCTTAGTCGATCAAATAAAAACAATCTCGAATCATTGCGAATCCATAAAAGCAAATGACACTTATAAAGAAGATATCATTAAACTGATGTTGAGTAATGATGAATGGTAGTGATTTCTGTTTTCAAGGGTTCTCAATAATACGCGCTAAGTCTTGAAGAACTCGCGATTCTTTTGTAAGGCAAGGTCTTTATTCTAGTTATTATAAAATCCTAGGCCAATAAAGGTGCAATTACCTATATTTTACTAGCTCAATCCCTTCTTTTGTGGTTTCTTCCTAATCTATTGAGCAGGCATCTTGGTAGAAAGGGAAACAAGAAACTTAGCCAATCGAATTGGCACTTAGGACTAGCTTTGTTCAACTTCCTTGTAAAAACCACCAATAGTGGTGGAAAACCCCTTCTGAAAATTGGTGAAACGCCTTTTATACTTTACTTTTGGTAAAAATTAGTACACGTTTTAATAAATCCAATAATGGCTAGAGAAATAACTTTAAGAGATGCACTCCGCGAAGGAATGTCAGAAGAAATGAGAAGGGATGAAAATGTATTCCTAATGGGAGAGGAGGTCGCAGAATACAATGGTGCTTACAAGGTAAGTAAAGGAATGTTGGACGAATTTGGCGCAAAGCGAGTCATTGATACCCCCATTTCTGAATTAGGTTTTGCAGGGATAGGTGTAGGTGCAGCGATGAACGGCTTACGTCCTATCATTGAGTTTATGACTTGGAACTTTGCCGTATTGGCTTTTGATCAAATCGTCAATAATGCCGCAAAAACCGTTTCTCAATCTGCGGGTCAGTTTAATTGTCCTATCGTATTCCGTGGTCCTTCTGGTTCCGCTGGACAATTGGGGCAACAACATTCCCAAACCTTTGAAAGCTGGATGGCGAATGTACCGGGTTTAAAAGTAATCTCTTGTATTGATCCAAAAGACACCAAAGGTTTAATCAAATCTGCCATTCGGGATAATGATCCGATTTGTTTTATGGAATCTGAGGTGATGTATGGCCATACCGGAGAAGTCCCGGAGGGCGAGTATTTGACACCAATTGGCAAAGCGGCTATTCGCAAGGAAGGAACTGACGTTACCCTTGTTTCTTATAATAAAATGATGATTCCTACACTCGAAGCTGCCACGGCGCTTGCACAGGAAGGAATCTCTGCTGAGGTTATCGACCTTCGAACCATTCGACCCCTCGATTATGAAACCATTATCAATTCTGTAAAAAAGACCAACCGACTTATCATTGTCGATGAAACCTGGCCTTTCGCTGGTGTTTCTTCTGAGGTCGCTTTTACTACGCAGAAGCATGCTTTTGATTATTTGGATGCTCCGGTTATTCGACTCAATGCAAAGGATGTTTCTTTGCCTTATGCACCTACTTTAGTCGCTGCTTATTTGCCGACTACGGCGGAGATCGTTAAAGCTGCCAAGGAAGTTCTTTATGTAAAGTAAGACCTTCATGGAGCATAAATCAAAAACGGAAACAAACCACCTTTCTGAGAGTCGAACTCCGGAGAGGTGGTTTGCTTTTAGCGCTATGGTCTTTTTTCTGATTGGCCTACCCGTTTATTTTTGGTATCCCAACTCTGCGGTAAATTTCCAATTCCATGATAACTACAGGGTCGTTGCGCTGTTTCACATTCCCTTAGGAATTGCCTTGTTCTTACTCTCTCAGAGTTTCTTGTACTTTTTCTTTAGGAGGATGAAAGTCTCCTTGCTTCCGGTCTTAGCCAAGGTTCATTTTATATTGGTGCTCCTACCTTTGTTTTTTTTAACCCTTGCAGCTTTCCGCTTCTTTCCTTTTAGAAATCTTGGTCCAGAATCCTTAGCGCAGATAGCTTGGGCTTGTTTGGCTTCCATTTTACTTGCTCTTTTTATGTTTTTAAGTAATGTTGCGCTTTTTGTCGTTTGGCAATTGATAAAAGTGATAGGAGAGAAGCGACAGAAAAACAGAGGGAACTCTTCTTGAGAGGAGCATAATTGGTTCAGTGTCCTGCTGAACTGGAAAAAATCGAAATACTATTGTGGATAGGGTGGTTTGAGAAAAGAACTGCCTGTTTTTGAGTAAAATAGAAGAAGAACTTCTGTCTATTTTTGAATATATATTTTACTCAGTTAAAATTTTCTTTCTAAGTAAATGTGAAAAATTATATCAGCTTATAGTTTGCAAAAATTTCCATCGCCCTCTTTTGCCTATTCAAAATAGGGTAGAGAAGAGCTTCGAAAAATATTCCTTCTCCGTATATTTTTATTAATTTCGTGCTTCAATAAATGTTCAAACCAAATAAGAAAAATGAAAAATATTACTGTAATTGGAGCTGGAACCATGGGGAATGGAATTGCTCATGTATTCGCCATGAAAGGTTTTGAGGTAAATCTCGTTGATATCTCTGAAAGTGCCCTGGAAAGAGGAATGGCAACGATTAATAAGAATTTAGATCGAATGCTCGCAAAAGAGAAAATCTCTGAAGCGGATAAGGCTGCGACCCTAGATCGACTAAAAACCTCGACGGATATGAAATCTGCGCTTTCAAGTGCAGATCTTGTTGTTGAGGCCGCTACAGAAAACCTAGATTTAAAATTGAAAATCTTCCGTCAAATTGACGAAGCTGCTCCGGAGGGAGCGATTTTAGCGAGTAATACTTCTTCTATTTCCATTACAAAGATAGCTTCTGTAACCAATAGACCAGAAAGGGTAATTGGTATGCACTTTATGAATCCAGTGCCGATTATGAAGTTGGTGGAAGTGATCCGTGGCTATGCTACCAGTGATGAAGTGACGGATACAATTATGGATTTGTCCAAGCAGCTAGGAAAAGTACCAACCTTGGCCAATGACTATCCGGGATTTGTGGCCAATCGTATTTTGATTCCTATGATTAATGAAGCCATTTATACTTTATTTGAGGGCGTTGCTGGCGTAGAAGAAATTGATACCGTTATGAAATTGGGAATGGCTCATCCTATGGGACCATTGCAGTTGGCAGATTTTATTGGATTGGATGTTTGCTTAGCAATTTGCAATGTACTTTATGATGGCTTTGGAAAATCGAAATACGCTCCTTGTCCATTGTTGGTGAATATGGTAACGGCAGGAAAATTGGGTAGAAAATCTGGAGAAGGATTTTATACTTATGAGAAGGGGAGAAGAGAATTAGTCGTTTCACCTAGCTTTTGCTAAATAGGAAATCCATTCGTATGGGGAAGAAAATATTCTATACCGCTAATACAAACGGAAAGGACAAGATAATTTAAGTACCAAATTTACTAAGTAAAAAGAAGAAGCCCCATCGAAAAAATCGACGGGGCTTTTTAAAAGGTCAGTATGTCTTTTCTTCAAATGAATAGAAGACAATCCTATGTATGGCACTTACCATATTTGAATGGGTTATCTTGCTCGTTCTGTAATTTGAACATCCGTACGTGGATATGCAACGCGAACACCAGATTTTCCAAGGGCAGCCTTTACGTTTTTGTAAGTGCCAAAATATACATCCCAATA
>CALLVY010000246.1 GCA_938015925.1 uncultured Saprospiraceae bacterium | reverse complement strand
CGCACACCCATCTTATACCGCCGGAGCTTTAAATATTATTTCGTAAAGTAATATTACTATGAGGTATTACTCCCAGTTTCCCGGGGCTATCCCTCAGTATAAGGTAGGTCGTGTACGCGTTACTCACCCGTGCGCCGGTCGCCATCAGGACCGAAGTCCCATGCTGCCCCTCGACTTGCATGTATTAAGCCTCCCGCTAGCGTTCATCCTGAGCCAGGATCAAACTCTCCATAGTAAATTCTTTATGTTCAGTTCTGGCCGAAACCAGAAACGACAAATCAAATTAGTTATGACTTCTGTTTGATCACTAGCTTGTCATCTTATAAATTATAATTGACTCGCTTTATCGTTGATCTTATTTGAGTTCCTTATACTACTTTGTTTCTATTCCTAAAAACAAATTCTTTTTCTTCTCCATCAGTGTCAATGAACTTTTTTTAAAGCTAATCTTTCCAAAATACTACTTCTCGTACTTCTTCTTGATTGCTCTTTATCTTCTCGGCTTTTACACCGTTAAGTTTCAATTGTTGTTTGCCTTTCTTCAAAAGCGAATGCAAAAGTAATAAAACTCCCTTTATAAAACAAGTTTTTTTTTGCTTTTTTAAAAGGTTTAAATCGGATAAAATGAAATGATTTCGTGTGGTACGGAAAGAGCAAATTATCTTCCCTTTTTAGCCTAAAGAAAAGACTATTGTACTTACTTCTACGGGAATTGAAATAGATAAAAAAAAAGGGTATTTGAGAATAAAAAAATATTTAAATTCCTTTGAAGTATCCTTAGGAGATTTTATAGAGAAATAGTAGAAATTTTGTGTTTAGGGTTTGTCTTGCGGCTAGGGATGTCATTGCTATTATTTCTTTGTTTCAAGCATTCAAAAATAGTGACGATGCTCATCAACATTAATAAAGAATAAATGGAATCTTCAAATGGGACAGAACCAATTCTGAATCCCATAAATTCTTCGGGATGGTATAAGACAATTGGTTGTTCCGTAATTCCTCCGGTGAGCACACCATCTACAATTATAAAAGGAATCCAACTTACGAGATAAGCTAGATAGAAACGGCTTCTATAGGTGTTTTCAAAATTTAGATAATGAAAGAGAACGAACGAACCCGTAAGAATAAAAGTCGTGGAAGTGTATAGTTTTTCTAAATGATAAAAACCAAAGGATAGAAGTACCGTAGCAGTTCCAATACTGATAATTGTATCGAGCGGAGCTAATAAATCTTTTGCAACATAATAATTAAGACATTCATAAATAAAAATACATGCAAAGGGAACAGTGACAAAGAACAACCATTCTTCTATAGGAAGTCCTAACAACTTAGCAGCTAAGTGATAATCATGATTAAAATCCCAAATCCCCATCTGCGTAAAAATAATATCCCAAATAATAAATAGAATAGCAACAAAGAGAATAGCAGGAAAGAGTTGCTTCCAATAGGTATGGAAATGAACCCGTCGATCAAAACTCAAAAAGAGAATGGGAAGTACTGTGAATAGATGTATATATAGATATAGCTTGCTTGTTTCTAATTGGGGAACAAGAGCGAAAATAGGAACCGTATATTCAAAGCCAATATCGGAGATGTCATCGAAAAACCATAAGCCCAGACAGAATAAGACTGGTAGAGCTAAGAGCAGTAGTTTTTTCCAATCGAAAGATTCTTGATTCATTAAAGTAAATTGAGGCGATGCTTTACGGCAGAACTAAAGAGTAAATACATTTTTCGACTGTCATTGACTCGGATTCGTTCTTGCTTGACTCGCGCTGCAGTTGAATGTTTGATTTTCTTAAAAAGATTTATGTAATAACGATAAGCCAAAAACACACCAAGACGAGCTCCTTCCGGCAATTGAACAATCCCTGTATAAGCATGATCAAAATCTGCTTTGATATCTGCTTCAATTCTTTCTTTGTCTTCGTTGGTGAAGTTATTAAAATCCACACCTGGAAAATATACACGCCCTCTTTCCGCAAAATCACTTTTCATGTCTCTTAAAAAATTGATCTTTTGAAAGGCAGAACCAAGGCTTTGTGCAGAGTCCTTTAAGTGTTGATACCCTTTATCATCACCGGCAAAAAAAACTTTTAAGCACATCAACCCAACCACTTCCGCAGAGCCGTAAATGTATTTTTTATAAAGACTATCCTGATACCTGTCAAAATGGAGATCCATTTCCATGCTATCCAAAAATGCATCTATTAAATCCCTTTCGATTCCGAACTCTCTTACCACGGCTTGAAAAGAATGCAAAATTGGATTTAAACTAATGCCTCTATCGATTGCTTCATAAGTATCTTTTTTGAATTGTTGGAGCAACTCCTCTTTAGGGAAATCATGGAAAGTATCCACAATCTCATCTGCAAAGCGTACAAACCCATAGATACTGTAAATTGGAGAGCGATATTTTTTATCAAACACACGAATTCCTAATGAAAAAGAAGTACTGTACCGGTTGGTCACCAATTGGCTGCATTCAACACATGTTTGATTATATAGCTTCATCATAGTAAAGGTTTTTTGTAGTGGATAATAAACTATACGAGTTTGTGAGCTTTTCGGATTTCACTAGCCACAACTTGGCCAGAAATCAAAGACGGAGGTACTCCAGGGCCTGGAGTTGTCAATTGCCCCGTATAGTATAAATTAGCCACCTTTTTACTTTTTAACTTCGGCTTTAAAAAAGCGGTTTGAAGTAGGGTATTGGCCAAGCCATATGCATTGCCTTTGAACGCATGATAATCTTTTTTGAAATCGCGATGCGCAAATGACCGCTTATAGATTACGGCATCCCGGATGTTTTCTCCAGTATACCTTTCCAGTCTTTCCATCACAATATGATAGTATTTTTCTCTCAAGGCTTCTGTATCCTCCAAATCTGGTGCGAGTGGAATCAATACGAATACATTTTCACAGCCTTCGGGGGCTACGGTATCGTCGGTTTTAGAACTGCAACAAACATAAAATAAAGGTTTGCTTGGCCATTTTGGGTCTTCGTAAATTTCAATAGCATGCAAATCAAAATCCTCATCAAAGAAAAGGTTGTGGTGCTGAAGTCGATCGATTTTTTTGTTGACTCCGAGGTAGAAAAGCAAGGAAGAAGGAGCCATCGTTCGTTTGTCCCAATATTGGCTGCTATATCTGCGGTGTTCGGGTTGCAATAAGTGTTGTTCAATATGGTGGTAATCGGCTCCGCCAATAACGATGTCTGCTTCGTATTCCTGGTCTTGTGTAATGACTTTTGTGGCATGTCCATTGGGGACATAGATTTGTTGAACTTCTTGGTCAGCCAATATTTTTACGCCCATTTCCTCAGCCAAAGCTACCATTCCCTCAATAATCTTATGCATACCACCCTTTGGGTACCAAGTCCCTAATGCCATGTCCGCATAGTTCATTAAGCTGTAAAGTGCTGGAGTATTGCTCGGAGTAGCTCCCAAGAAAAGAACGGGAAATTCAAGAAGTTGAACCAGTTTTGGATTTTTAAACAAGCTTTTTACATGCTTCGACATAGATTGAAACATCTGGAGCCGAAACAAACTTTTGACGACTCTCAGGTCTGCAAATTCAAGGATAGAATGCCCTGGTTTTTGCACGAATTCCTTCATACCGACTTCATACTTATATTGGGCTTCGGAAAGGAATTTTTTTAATTTATCACCACTTCCAGTTTCGTATTCCTCAAACATCTTATAAAGTGCATCAAGTCCCGCAGGAACATCCATGACTTCTTCTTCTCCAAAGAAAATAGAATAGGAAGGATCTAGCCTAACGAGATCGTAATAATCGGAAGTCTTTTTTCCAAACAAAGCAAAATATTCGTCAAAGACTTCGGGCATCCAATACCAGCTCGGCCCCATGTCAAAGGTGAATCCTTCTGCTTCAAATTTCCTTGCTCTTCCTCCGATCACACTATTTTTTTCTAAGAGTGTAACAGCGTATCCATCTCTAGCCAGGCAGGTGGCTGCAGATAATCCGGCGAATCCAGAACCTATGACAATTACTTTTTGAGGCACTCGTGTAATTTTGAATGAAAGATATTTTCGAACGGCAAAGAAAACAGACTAAAAGGCATTTTGTTTAAAAGAAGCTTGTCCTAAAAGAAAATACCTAAGCTAGAGAGTGCTAAAAAAGACTTGCTGTTTTAATGTGCTGCCTTCCATGCTGTAAAACCGCCCTTTAAATCATAGACCTCTTGAAAACCCAAGCTATTTAGGAGTTTAACTGTTTTACCACTGCGTCCACCACTTTTACAGTAGACATAGATCGCTTTATTGGTATCCAGCGCTTTCATTTTTTCTTCGAAATCTGCATCGTAAAAATTGTAATTAATAGCACCATCTATTGCACCTGCTGCCACTTCTTCCGGTTTTCTGACATCTATCAATTGAATGTTAGAAGAAGCCTGAATACCTTTTTCAAAATCTGCTACAGAGAGAATTTTGCTGGCTTTCGCTGTGGTACTATTGCTCGTGTTTTGCTGAGTGGAGGATTGACAAGCACTAAAAGAAATGAGGAGAAAAAATAGAAAAACAGGTAAGGAAAGGGTAGTTTTTTTCATAGAAACGATGATCTTAAGGTGAAGTAAAAATATTTATAAAGAACAATGTAGCAAAAAAAAATCCCCAACCTGCAAGCAGATTGGGGAAATATTTTTCTTTGAAAAGAATAGTTTATTTACCTCCGTCGAGGTCATCTTGCCATTTTTTCAATTTGTCCCATTCTCCAGCGGCAGCTAATTTAGCTTGCTCCGGCCAGGTCGTAGGATCGTGCATTTTATATCTGTTACCTGCTTCTGCTAGTATCTCGCGGATACGATCAGGAGTTGTTTCAGAAAGTGCAGCGAATGTAGGGATTCCAGCATTGGTCAACAATTCAGCAATCTTTGGTCCGATACCTTCTACTTTCTTCAGGTCATCAGCCGCAGCAGGTGCTGCAGTTACCGCTTCCACTACTTCTACTACTTCTTCGATTTCTTCTACTTCTTCCACAACCTCTTCTACAACTTTAGGCGCTGGAGGAGGAGTTGCTTTTTTTGGAGGAGGAGTAGGAGCCAATTGTTCTTTCAAGTTAGCAAAACCAGCCAACTCTCCAAGGGTAGATCGCTCTACATTAGATTGTTGTTTCTTCACTGCTTTTCTAGTTTCTTGGCGAACATCGTCTTTTTCCTTCTTCACTGTTTCATCTGCTTCTCTGCGGATGTCTTCTAGGTAGCGAAGGTGAGAAACAAGAATTCGTTTGTCGTCTCGGTTAAATTCAATAACCTTAACAGTCAAGGCTTCTTCTACTTCTGCCAATTTACCATCTTCCTTGCGGATATGTTTGATTGGAGCAAATGCTTCCAAACCGTATGGCAATTGAACGATAGCTCCACGATCATCTCTACGTAGCAAAGTTGCTTCGTGGTAAGAACCTACTGGGAATACATTTTCAAAAGTATCCCATGGGTTTTCTTCGATCTGCTTGTGACCGAGAGAAAGCTTACGGTTTACTTTGTCGATATCGAGAATTACGATGTCGATGTTGTTTCCAACTTTAGTAAATTCAGATGGGTGAGAGAAACGCTTAGTCCAAGATAGATCAGAAATGTGAACCATTCCACCAATTCCTTCTTCTAGCTCAACAAACACACCATAAGGAGTAAGGTTTTTCACCAAACCAGTATGACGGCTTTCGAGTGGGAATTGATTTTCGATTTCACTCCAAGGATCATTAGACAATTGTTTCACACTTAAAGACATCTTGCGATCGTCTCTATCAATAGTCACTACTTTTGCTTCATACTCTTGACCGAGTTTGAAGTATTCGCGAGCATTGATTGGTTGGTTGCTCCAGGTAACTTCAGAAACGTGGATCAAACCTTCAACACCAGGCATGATTTCGAGGAAAGCACCGTAATCTTCAATGTTTACGATTTTACCTTTAACGGTAGCACCTTCTGCAATGGTTTCTGCCAATACTTCCCACGGATGTGGTTGTAGTTGTTTCAAACCAAGAGAGATACGTTTTTTGTTTTC
>CALLVY010000245.1 GCA_938015925.1 uncultured Saprospiraceae bacterium | reverse complement strand
TTTGTTCTAAGGCAAATTTAAAAAAAAATAGAAAAATTAAAATACTATCCCTAAAATTTTAATCAACTTTTGTATTTGCATTTTTTATACAAAAATTTTATTTTCGCTTTTTTAGAAAAAATTATTTTGATCTATAATTTTAACAAAATCCTTATGAAGAATTTTATTTTTTTATGCTGTAGTTTATTCTTTATCTCCTGTGGAAGCAATAGCAATAGCTCCGCGACAAAAGGAAGTGGTGATTTTTCTGCCTATACCTTGGAGAGCATTCCTGGCAGCGATGTGCAAAAAGCTGTAAAAAAAGAAAATGGAGTACTCCAGGAAGAAGGCTTTGTCCGGAACAATCAAAAGACGGGCATGTGGGTGACTTATTTTCCTGACCTGAAAGTTAAATCCATGACGAGTTATGTGGACGGGGTCAAAAATGGACTTTCCGTAAAAATGTCAGATCGCAATCAACTGGAGACGCAGACGCCTTTCCTCAATGACCAACTACACGGTCGAAAAGTAAAATATGGGTTTAATAGAAAAGAAGAGCAAGTGGCTAATTATGCGCATGGGCAATTGGATGGTGCGTCGAAGACTTATGACAAACAAGGGGTGATCACTCGAGAAATCCATTATAAGGCGGGGCAGTTACATGGTCCAAATGTTTTTTATTCGGAGGGGGTAAAGACGATGGAGTATGAGTATAAGAATGGGGAGAAGATTAGTGGTGGGATTGTTCCGAAGACGGAGGGGGTGAAGGGGAAGAAGTAGGAGCTGGGTTTTAATATTGAATCTCGAATTTCCAATTTTGATTTTTTGACGAAAAATCGCGAATTGTGGAAAAACAATGGTTCTTTTATTTAGTTCACTTCGTTTATGAACCTATGGTTTAGTTCGCCCCAATCAAAATTCGACATTGGATATTAGGGCTGTTCAGAAAAAGAAAAAGGTGGAAGTTTAATTCTGGATATTAATATTGAATATCGAATCGCCAATTTTGAATAATGATTTTTGACGAAAAATCGCGAGTGGTATTTAGGGAGGAATTGGTTTTTGGGTTTCGTTTGGGCAATTAAAACTGGATGTTTCCTCTTTTACTTTCTAAACATTTTTAATACTGATTCAAGAAGATAGACTATACTAGTATCCATAAAACTTCTTTTTAGGCTGATCAATTTATTTGCTAGATAAATTGATCAGTCTTCTTTTTTATGGGCTTGGGACAAGCTACCTTTTCCGTTTACAAACTAGTAACAATCACCCGAACCGAAGTACTAGACAAAGGTTTCTGTGTTCCGCCTTTTGGATAAGGATCAGCGCTGAGGAGTTGGATATTATAGCCCATCAATTGTTTGGAGCTGCCACATTTGCCCGTAGGATCCATGCATAGGCCTTTGGCTTCCAGCAGGGTGCTTTCGCTTTTACCATCTTTTTCTATCAGCACTTCTATTTTAGCTTCGCCGGCGCGCATGCATTGGGTGCCATCTGGGCAACGGCTTTCCTGGAGGTTTTGGTAGCTTAGGGTCAATCCTTCGCTTTTGATGGTGGTTTGTTTTTGGTAAGCAAGGTTTAGGGTTTCACCGAGTTTAAAGACCGGGCCTTGATCTTCGGCTACCTTTTGGTCGCAAGTTCTGGCGGTCATTAAAAATAAAAAAGGAATAATACTGAATAGATACTTCATTTTTTTACTGGAAAGATAAGAAAAAGAATAAATACTCCTAAATTTGAGATTTTTAATTTGAACTTGGATCAAAAGTCAAAGTGATGTCAGCGAACAAATTGGATTTTATAAAGAAGATAATCACTGAAAATGATTCCGGTGGTTTTGGGGATATTGATTGCTTTGTTGATTAGTAATTGGCAGGAGAACAAGAAGGATAGGCAATTTGTACAGCATGTTTTGAGTGCTATCCAGACGGAATCTGTTGAGAACATCAGGCAAATTGAAAAGCTGGTACCTCGCCAACAAACTTTTTTGGATTCTATCGACTATCACATTAATGAGGAGTCGCTTAGCTTAATGGAGTTATTGAATTATGCCGGAGGAATCGCAGGTCCTTCCATTAAGAATACCGCTTGGAATGCTTTTTTAAATCCTAACATTCAAGTTGTCGATTTTAAAATTGTATCCATTCTCACTGATATTGATAGTGGAAAAAAACACCTGGAAGGACAGTTTAAGGAATTATCGAGTTTGATCTATGGTCGACTGGATAGTGAATCCTATGGAGATAAGATTGCTCTTCGTTCTCTAATTTCAGAAATCATACTCACGGAAAAACAACTCCTGGAAGATCACTTGGCTTTTATGGAAAAATCGGGAAAGCCTTATTCCAGTTCTTCGAATACAAAAGAAAATCAATAAAGCATCACCATTAGACTTTATTCCAATCTTTCCAAATAAACCGAAAACCCACACGTGCACCAAGATCAAATCGGTTTTGAGAAAATTCCTCCACCTTTTTATCGAAGAGTCCTAATCTGGATTCCTGTTCTAAAAAAATTCTAAAATCTCGATTCAACTTAAATTCTCCGCCGCATCCCAAACCCCCCGCAACAACAACATCTCTACCTATATATTGCCTCCTAGAACCTTTGTCACTCCTGCTACGTCCGTTTTCATATAGAATGAGCGTATCGTAGTTTGCATTAAAATGCCAATCGATAAGAATTCCTGATTTGAGATAAAATCGATTTTTTTTATCCCCAAAATAATACTGCAAACTTATGGGCATTTGGAGGAAATAATTATCAACAATCGTCTTCACTTCATAGGTTCCATTTAGTTCCTTCAATTCATAATCATCAACAGTCAAATCCAAAAAATAGCTATTCTTAAAAAAAGAAAAACCACTATTTACGAATAAGTTTCTTCGAATAGGAAGCGCCAATTCAAAACCAACAGTATAGGAATATTTTGGCGATTCTGGAGCTCCTCGAAAATTAAGATACTTAGAGTCTTCTGGAATTAAATAATCCACATATTGAGCGGTATAATAAATCGCAACACTTGGAACACTTTGATTTTCTTGAGCAAATACTCCAGAAGAAAAAAAGAAACTAAGCAAGAAGAGAAAGAGAATCCTATATTTTATCATTGGCGCTATTTTCAAAAAATAGTTTAAAACCAGTCCTTACTTCGAAACCTAATCCAGATCAATCAATGGCTACAATCATTTTCGCCAATCTTTCCAAATAAACCGAAAACCCATGCGAAGCCCAAGGTCAAATCGGTTTTGATTCACCGTGGCGGTATCAGGATAGATAAGCCCTGTCCTAGTTTCTTGTTCTAAAAAAAATCTAAAATTTCGATGAAGTTCAAATTCTCCTCCCCATCCCAAAACACCAACAATAATAACTCCTTCATCTGCCTGATGGCTAACAAAGCCCTCCGTTTCCTGACGCTCTCCGTTCGAAAACTCGGCCAGACTATTGGCATTCCTATGATAATTCCAATCCAAAAGAAATCCTGACTTGAGGTAAAATCGATTTTTTTTATCCCCAAAATAATATTGCAAATTGACGGGAAGCTGAACAAAATAATCACTAAACTTCGTTTTGGATCGAACGACAAGATTTGTCCCTCCAATATCTTGGGTTTCATAAACCTGGTCAAAAACATAAACACTTTTAAAACAAGAAAACCCACTATTCACAAATAAATTTCGATGTATCGGGATAGCCAATTCCAAACCAAAGGTATTAGAATAAGCAGGATGTTCTTTCCATGCTGTTATATTCGATTCCTGGGGAAGTCTAGGGCTAAAGTAATCCACATACTGAGCGGTATAATAAATCGCGACGCTTGGAGCATTTTGATTTTCTTGAGCCAGTAGTCCACTAAAAGAAAGGACGCTAAGAAGAAAAAGAGAAAAGACTTTTTTTATTTCCATTACTCTGTTTTGTTTTCATAAAGCATTCCTGTAAAATAGTCATTAATTCCGAAAATACAATTTCCGAAAACCTATTTTAACACCTGCCATTTGCGCAAAGTAATTCCGTCCCTGGATTTTGGAAAAGGGACTTATAGATTCTCCGTAAAACAAAGCGAGTTTAAAGGAACTACTTTTATAAGTATGAATGATTCCCACACTTGCTTTTCCATCCAATCTAAAACCATTTAGAAGGCCCTTTACTTCTTCGTTTTGGATACTCGGACGAGGTCTTATGCGTTCCGTTTTAAATTCGCTACTACAAAGATGGTATGGAGCATTGAGGGACAAACCAGTCTTAAACCTATCCCGATTGTTTATATCCTTCTTCAAATAAATCGAAGGATGTAAAGCAAACTCGATAAAATACTGCATTTTTTTTGCTCCAAAAACCCTTCCTACCGCAATAGGAATCCCGAAAGAATGCAGTCTATTAATAGCACTGTATGAAAATCTCTGCTTGCCTTCATCTGTCCATGTTTGTTCCAGACAAGCACTTTCGTCTACGCTTACCTCTACTTCCATATGGAGATCGAACCAACTATTTTCGAACTTGACCTGATAAGTATTCGAATTTTCATCGAATGAAAGAGGAATAATATCTTTTGCTTTATAATTAGACTGAACCTGTGAATAAGAAATCCCTAATTCGGAATACCATTTTTTTTTAAAGTAAATCCCTACCAGCAAATTCAAGTCATAGGAAAAACCAGATTGTTCTGAGAATTTTGAGTGCTCAAACAAATAAGGTTTTAGCTGCATTTCAAAACTACTCGCCTCGAATCCGAATTGGATTTTGGGAGATAAAAGTTCGCTTTTTTGCGCCTTTCCATTTAAACAAAAGAAGAGTAAAATAACACCAAGTAAGGAGTACTTCGTTTTCATTTTTTATATTTTAGTTCGCTTTATCATTTTATTACTTAGTACAGGACAAAAAATTGGGTGTCCCGCAGATCTCGCTGATTTCGCTAACTTTTATTTAGGATTGAACGCCCAACATCAGCGAAATTAACAGCAAAAGTTCTTGCAGTAAATCTGCGCGATCTGCGAAATCTGCGGGAAAAACTTATACCCCTTTTCTCTTTTTTAAATTTTAGTTCGTGCCACCTGCTTCTCCGGTGTCGAACGGTTCTGTACTTAGATTTTATTTACAACAAGCCCCCAAGGTTTGCAAATCCGTAATTTCTTGGGCGCTTATGGCCCGGTCGTAAAGTAAAACATCATCTATTTTTCCCGTATAAGCTTTTCCTAAAAAGAAAGTATGGAGATCTTGAGATTGATTAGAATTGGTACATTCATCAGCCCCGGTTTCTCTTTCGTGTAAAACACCGTTATAATAGATACTAAAAGTAGTTTGATCTTTTACAGCCACCACATGCTGCCACTGATCGGTAAAATTAATAATGGCGTCTCCACAAGATTTATTGCCACTATTGGCCCAAACAGAATTGGCATGTCCGAAGACAGCTTTGCGACAATCGTACAAGCCCAGCGACCATTCTCCATTCTTATCAGAACAACGCCATTGGTCTCCTCGACTGACCAATGATTCATAGTTCCCAGCATACCGACTAGTATCGAGGGGGCAATACCAGAGGGCAAGGGAAAAAGAATTTAAGTCATTGAGGAAACTGGCATTGGGCCGCTCCAGATATTCTTCTGCGGTAGATCCATTGTCGAATTCGAAAGCGCAATTGGTATTTCCAGAGCGATCTGTGGTCGAGCTTGCACCTGTGGTGTTATACAAGTCATTTCCATTCTGGGATTCATCCAACAAGCTGCCACTATTGAAGGGATAAAAAGCAATCAATCCATTTTGCTGGCCCGGGCTAAGGCAATTTAGGTTGCTTACTTCTTCTTTTTCACAGCTAAAGACAAACAGGGTGAGGGTGAAAAGCGCGAGGCTTTTCAGGAGAAAAGTTTTCATA
>CALLVY010000244.1 GCA_938015925.1 uncultured Saprospiraceae bacterium | reverse complement strand
ATATCTGAGTTTATTTTTTTATTAATCGAGGCGAATGGTTCCCGATCCTAGCCGTAGCTAGGTGAGGAGGTTCTTCAACGAAGAGTAATAGAAAAAGAAGCCAGAGAGAATACTATAGTTTATTTTGAACACCTGCTTAACTCATCATCCGCAATAAAATCGCCAATAAGATCATCAAGCGCGCCAGACTCACGCGATAGAAGCGACTCTTCTTATCATTTCGAATATGCATCAAAAGCATAATTCCAGAGATCAAAAATAACAGGCAAGTTCCTCCCAACGCGATAGAATACAAACGCATTCCACCAAGCCAAGAATAAGTCCGCAACAAAATACTCAGGATTCCCAAACCAAAACATCCGGCAAAGGCCAAGGTAATCCCTAACTCAATCGAATGATAGTCTTTGGGTTTGAAGAAAAACCAGGATAAAAACAGGTAATTGAGGCAGGCCATTACAGCTCCTATAGAAAAGAACCACCACCAGAGCGGAGACTCAAAATATTTTAATACAAAAGCCACTAAAAGGATAGATAAGGGAATCAGCTCCAGGAAAAAAGCCAATCGCTTGCGGCCCTTTTTCTCAATAGCAGATTTTTTAGGGTCGATGACCTCTTCAAAATCAAGTGGCAAATAATCTTCCTCCGACATAATTGGCTTTGCTAAATCAAAATAAGGGCAAGTGACAAAAAAAAACGGATCTTTCTTTCCTCAAATAACTAGGCGTTTGGCTGGCGAAACAGGGCACAAAAAATCCCAGTCGCTACCGCGGCATTCAAAGATTCCATGCCACTTTCTTGAGCAGAAGGAAGGCTAATTTTATGATGGAGCAGTTTTAGGTTCTCCGGTTTTATTCCTCTCCCCTCGTTGCCAATCACAATTAATCCAGCTTCTGGCAATGATTGCCCATAAACAGAGCTACCATCCAATACTGTTCCATATACCGGCCATTCTGGATTGGACTGGGTCAATTCCTCCAAGGAAAGGATTGCTGTGGGTACCCGCAAGATAGCGCCCATAGCAGCCTGAACTACTTTTGACATATACAAATCCACACAATCTGAAGAACAATAGACTGTAGAAATCCCAAACCAATCAGCAATTCGAAGGATAGTCCCCATATTGCCCGGATCTCGAATACCATCGAGGTATAGCGCCAAACCCTTAGAAACATCCTTGGCATCCAATGCCCAGGAATGAATATCAGCCACTACTAACACCTGATTGGGAGTAGTCAGCGAAGAGACCTGCTTAAGTTCTGATTCTGAAAGAGTTACGACTTTGTTAAGATGTACTTTGAGGAGCTTTTTATTCGTTTCAATCCAAGAACTTGTGGCAAAAATCAGTTCTGGCGGAAATAGGTTCTGGCTGAGAAATTCTCTGGCGATTTTATCTCCTTCAACGACAAATTTATTATACTTTTGCCGTTGTTTCTTGCTTTGTAAAGCCAGCAAATATTTTTTCTTATTTTTGGAAAGCCCAATAACGTCACTCATCCTATATTATTTTGATTTTTTTGGCCAATTATTTTTAATGACAAAAACTCAACTCTCTTTTTTTATTACTTATTCTTGCCTACTACTGCTTTTGTTGGGAGGCACTAGTTGCAATACTAAGAAAATTCTTAATGAGGGGGAAAGATTAGTCAAAAAGAATACGGTTACTTTAAATTTCCCAAAGAAAGAAACCAAAGTCCGAAACCTCAAATACGAACTAAGTACCCTTGCCCAGCCGGTTCCCAATACCAATGTCTTATTCTTTAATCCTCGCGAACTCATCTATTACAACAATAGCCAACCCGAGGATACGTCAAAATATCGTCGATACCTCAAACGCGTGGTTGCAGAAAAACCAGCCATCTTCACCGAAGAGCAAGCCATAGAATCTGCTCGGGATATGAGGTATTATTTGGAAAATAAAGGTTTTTTTGATGCGGAGGTAAAGTATGTTCAAAAAAATAAAGGGAAATACAAAACAGAAATAGAATATATCGCCAATACCGGGAAGCGCTATCGAATTGATTCCCTAGCCTTTCGATCTGTTGATTCCAATATTTCAGCGATCTTGGAGATAGGTAAAGAACAAAGTAAATTGGTCCCCGGCGAACCCGTCAGCCTCGAATCTTACGAGGCAGAAGTCCAACGCATTACCCGAGATTTAAAAAACAATGGCTACTTCGATTTTAATCGAAATTTTATTGATACCCTCCGCGGAGATTCTACGGCTCATAGTGTCGATATTTACTTCGAAATTTTCTCTCCTGAAAATGGCAAAGAACATTTAATTTATACCATTGGTGACATCAACGTCTATCCCAATTATTATCCAGGCGATGAACAAAACAATATGCCAGATACGATCATTGATAATGTTCACTTTAGATTTGGCGGTCGCAATTTGAAAATAAAACCGTCTACCATCGTACGATCCATTCTACTTAAAAAAGGAGATATTTTTCAACTCAACTTGCTCGAAAAAACCAAATTACAACTCAATCGACTCAATAATTTCCGAACCATTTCTGTAATCCACAAAAAAGATTCTCTCCGCGAAGGAATCGTTCATTTTGATATCTATCTCAATCCCAAAAAGAAATTAGAAATGGGTCTTGATTGGGAATTAAACAATTCCAATTATACGCAGCAAGCAGACCGCATTTCGCTTCTAGGAACTTCTGTAGGAGCCAGCTATCGAAATAATAATCTGTTTAAAAACGCTACCCAATTGGATCATCGAATCAAACTGGGAGTGGAATTAAATTTAAGACAATTTACCAATCCGGATTCGCTCATCTATTCAGCGGATGTTTCTTATAATTTTAATTTATCCTGGCCAAAATATGTTCGTTGGATCGGGCCCTATAAACTCCTAGATCGTATTAAGGGAAAGAAGGATCCTAAGACTGGTCAATCCCAAAAATTGATTGGTAATTTCTATGATAAACTTCGCGAAAGTGCCAAAACCCGTTGGTCGGTCGAACTTAGTATTCGAAATATATCTCAGCTCTACCTCGAAAATTCTCACAATACTTCTTTTGGATATGAATTGAATACCGACGCACAAAATCGTTTCCTCATCACTCCAACGGGCTTTACCCTTTATTTTTTGACTCGGGAAACGAGCCTTTTTAATGACATCATCAATCGCAATCCCTTCTTAGGATTAAGTACAGGTAATCAACTGTTTACAGGATTAATTTTCCGTAACCTAAGCTATACCTATAGTGGAAAGGTAAATCCCAAAGGAGAATCCTGGTATTTCAATACTACCCTTGAATCTTCTGGCCATGAAATATGGGCGATCAACAAAATCTACAATGGCCTGCAAAATACCCAAGATACCTTTTCCATACTCAATGGTTTTGAGTTTGCCCAATATGCCAAACTAGAATTGGATGGTCGCTTTTACCGCAAATTTAAAGGCCGCAACTCCTTCGCTCTTCGAGCCAATTTGGGTATTGCCAAACCCTTTGGCTTTTCGGATAAAGTCCCTTATATCCAACAGTTTTATCTGGGCGGTGGAAATAGTATGCGGGCCTGGAGAATCCGAGAACTAGGACCAGGTGCTTTTATCACTCCCCCTGACACTAGCGAAAACCGAGTCGCTTTTTTCCAAACTGGAGATTTAAAAATTGAATTCAATGCCGAGTATCGATTCAAAATTTTAGGTGATTTTGAAGGCGCTATCTTTTTTGACATTGGAAATATTTGGTCGCTTGATCGCGCTGATACCACCAGAATTGGTAGTCAATTTCACCTTATTGCCGGAGTAGATAATTCCAATAGAAGAACAGAAGGTTTCTTTAGCCAGATGGCCATTGGTACGGGCTTCGGTATCCGCTGGGATTTTAGTTATTTTATTTTGCGGGCAGATATTGGCTTAAAATTGCGACAGCCTTACGTCGTAAGAGATCCTGATACCAATCAAATTATTGAAGATTATTGGTTTCCTGGCTGGGATAGATTCAGTATCACCCGAGACCTTAATTTGAATTTGGCTATAGGATATACTTTTTAGAAAGTGGTATTGGGTATTAGGCTGTTCAGAAAAAGAAAACACGGAGGTTTAATTCTGGATAGGAATATTGAATAAGGAATTTTGAATAATGATTTTTTTGACGAAAAATCGCGATTTTATAGGGAGATCAAAGAAGGGATTAAACTATATCAAGGCATTGACCGCCCCAATCGATATTCGATATTGAATAGTTCCTCTTCCTTTTTCTGAACACTCCTAATTGGCTATGCGGTATTCGAAAACCGTGCACCCTGCCCCCCAAACCGCAAAGCGATTTACACTACAAACCCTTTCTACCATATTGGCTACAGATCGGACAAACTTTTGGGTCATGTCCTCGCGCAGGACAATACTCCCGACCAAAGAAAATAATCTGTAAGTGAAGCTTATTCCATTTCTCCCGGGGGAATACTTTTTTTAAATCCGCTTCCGTTTTTACTACATTTTTTCCCGTGCTCAAAGTCCAGCGATGCGCCAGCCGATGAATGTGCGTATCCACAGGAAAAGCAGGTACGCCAAAAGCCTGAGCCATCACTACAGAAGCTGTTTTATGACCAACGCCAGGCAAGGCTTCCAAAGCTTCCATATCCTGCGGCACTTCTCCCCCATGCAAGTCCAACAGCATTTGAGAAAGGACTGAAATGGCTTTGGATTTTCGCGGTGCTAATCCGCAAGGTCGGATGATGTCTTCGATTTCCGAGACTTCCAAATGGATCATTTTCTGAGGAGTATCTGCTCGGGCAAATAATTTGGGAGTGGTTTTATTGACCCGTTCGTCTGTACATTGGGCAGAGAGTAAAACGCCAATCAATAAAGTGTAAGGATCTTTATGGTCTAGCGGAATGGGTGTTTCGGGATAGAGGTCTTCTAGTATATCAGCGATTTGGTCGGCTTTCTCTTGTCTGGTCATTTTTGCAGGCTATTTTTCAATCAAGACTCAATAAAAATTCTAGGGTATCTACCCCATCGGCATAGTCGGTCAAAGCAGGCTTTTGAGCTTTTCCGGGAGGAATAACTTTCCAGCCAGCCAGATCTTGCGTACTGACGACACATTGGATTTCCTCTTTGCGATCTTGCAAGTCTTTTTCCAAACTGGCCCGATCCGTATAGTACTCATAATGCAAGCTGGCGATCCGCGATTGCAAGGAAGTATCTTCTGTCAAAAGAATACATCCATTGGCTTTATAAGATACTTTATTGAGAATAATCAAGGTATAATTATAGTCAAAATTATTCTTGTACTTGTTGTGCATTACCAAATGATTGTGCTCGTGCAAAGCCTCCAGCAAAGGATCGAAGTTAAAATCTTTGGGCACATAAATTTTTGCCACATTCCGACATCCCAAACCAAAGTAAGCTAAGATATCATCGGCAATTCCTGTTAACTGTTCCGTATTTTCCTGGCCATCCAAAACCGCAATAGCATTTCGGTTCCTTCGTATGATGTTGGGATATTTACCAAAGTAAGCATCAAAATAACGGGCCGAATTATTACTTCCGGTAGCAATGACCGCATCATAACCCTTGAGGCGAGTAATGTATTCAAAATAGCTTTCCACTCGGGGATCTTTTTCTACCATTATCTGTACTAAAAAAGGCAGTAGAAATTTATCCTTTTCCGACAACTTAATCTTGGCTTTATGTCCCGCCAAAAAAACACAAAGCACATCGTGAAATCCAACCAAGGGAATGTTTCCTGCCAAAATCAAAGCAAGAGACTTTGGAACATTCGAATCATTAATGGCATATTGTTCCGTCCATTTTTCCAAAGCTTCTTTTTGCAAAAAAGCAGTGCGAATGCCTTCCAATGCTTTATTCGTATTTTCTACGGTAAACCAGGAATTGTGAATATAGGTCTTTCTTACCACAGCCGTCAAGGCCTCCGATGGTGTTTCCAATTGAGTTCCCAAATAAGCTAAAACAGCAATGCGACTTTTTAAATCCATGTTTATTTCGGTTCTTTTCGACTAGACAAATAACTGCGCCATCGATCCATCAATATCTGGAAATCCTCTGGCAAATCCGCTTCAAAAAATAGCTTCTCTTTCGTGCGAGGATGAATAAACCCTAAAGATTTTGCATGCAGTGCTTGTCGGGGAAATAGTTTAAAAGTATTCTCTACGAACTGCTTATACTTGGTATAAACGGTTCCCTTACGAATCCGATTACCTCCGTATTTGGCATCATTGAACAAGGGATGTCCCAAGTGTTTCATGTGTACTCGAATCTGGTGGGTTCTCCCCGTTTCCAGTTGACATTCTACAAAGGTCACATAATACATGCGCTCCAAAACTTTAAAATGCGTGATCGCATGCTTGCCTTCGTCTCCATCTGGAAAAACAGTCATATTGGTTCGCAGCGAAGGATGTCGCCCGATATTCCCTTCAATCGTTCCTTCCTCTTCTTCTGGCTCCGACCAGATCAAAGCCACGTATTTTCTTTCAATGGAGTGATCAAAAAATTGCTTGGCCAGATGCGTCATGGCAAATTCTGTTTTGGCAATCACCATCAAACCCGTCGTATCTTTATCTATTCGATGTACCAGCCCGGGGCGATCCGCCAGGTTGCCTTCCATTACTGGCAAGTCTGTATTCTTCAGATAGAAAGCCAAAGCATTTACCAGAGTACCGGATTGTACGCCTACTCCTGGATGGACCACCATGCCCGAAGGCTTGAGGATGACCATCAGGTCATCATCTTCGTAGCGGATATCCAAGGGGATATCTTCTGGTTCCACAGGACCATCTTCTCTGGGAGGGCGATCAAAGGAAACGGTGATGACTTCTTTTGGTCGGATCAGGTGATTGGGTTTCACCTGCTTTTCGTCGACGAGCACCAAACCACTTTTAATCGCATTCTGGATCTTGTTTCGGGAAATCTGCCAAAGCTTATCTTGTAAGAATTTATCCAATCGCATAGAACCTTGATTGGGATCGACGACAATGCGTCGATGCTCATAGATATCTTTCCCTTCTTCTGAAATATTTTTGTTTTCCTCTTCCATCATTTCAATTTTTTGATTGGCCAAAGACAAATCACCCACAAAGGTACTTGAAGTTCCTTAAAAATGGAACTTGTCTAAGTGTATGTTTGAATTTTCTGATTAAAGAAGTGAAATTGCTGGATTATTTGGCCAAGTCCTTGATCTGAAATGCTTGTCGAAGCTATTTTAGAAGTCCTGGCCTTCCAATTTTAGGATATTTCTGAATATTTCCTCATTTTGGCGCTTTCCTTTCAACTTGTCTAAAAGAAGTTGAGAACTAGCTATTTTTTTGACGTTTAATAAAAATACATCCTTATGTCAAAGATCGGATTTGGATCTCTTTGTGTCCATGAAACCCGCGACCCATCTACCACGAAACCGCATATTCTCCCCATCTATGCCACTTCCTCTTTTGCTTTTGAAACCATTGATGAAGAGATGGAAGTTTTTAAAGGCAATGCTAAAGGTCATGTTTATGGCCGCTATGGCAATCCAACCATTGAAGCAGTCGCCGAGAAGATTGCGCAGATGGAGACCTTTGGTTTGGAAAAGAAAGCCAAAGCTGTCATGGTAAGTTCTGGAATGTCTGCTATTTCTACCTTGTTTTTATCGCTGCTAAAAACGGGAGATAAAGTTTTGACACAAGGGAATCTTTATGGAGGAACCACCGAATTTTTGTTGAAAATACTTGGACCACTGGGGATCGAAACGATCATGACCGATCTTAGAGATACGCAGCGCGTAGAAGATTTGATCAAGGCGGATCCCAAGATTAAGTTGATGTATTTTGAGACGCCAGCAAATCCGACCATGGCTTGTGTAGATTTGGAGGCTTTGGCCGATATCGGAAAAAGGCATCAGCGTTGGACCGCAGTGGACAATACTTTTTGTACTCCTTATCTCCAGCAGCCTTTCCAATTTGGTATTGATTTTATCATTCATTCTACCACCAAATTCCTCAATGGTCATGGCAATGGAATCGCTGGAATTATCATTGGAACCGATATTGACTTGATGGAACAAAAAGTATGGACCACCATGAAACTGGCGGGCACCAATTGCAATCCATTTGATGCCTGGCTACTTCACAATGGCATGAAGACTTTGGAATTGCGGATGGATCGCCATTGCAGCAATGCTCAGGCAGTCGCCGAATTTTTGCACGCTCACGCTGAGGTAGTCCAAGTCAATTACAATGGATTGACTTCTCACCCCGACCACGACATCGCCAAAAAACAAATGCGGGCTTTTACCGGCATGCTGAGTTTTGAATTGAAAGGTGGCTTGCAAAAAGGGATTGACTTTATGAATCGCATTCAGTTTTGTACCCTCGCTCCTACCCTTGGCGATGTGGATACTTTGATTTTACATCCTGCCTCTAGTTCGCATATCAAAGTGGCCAAAGAAGTGCGCTTGCGCAATGGGATCACGGATGGGCTGATTCGCTTGTCGGTTGGGGT
>CALLVY010000243.1 GCA_938015925.1 uncultured Saprospiraceae bacterium | reverse complement strand
TGGAAGAACGATTAGGTTCTTCGGGTTCGAGCAAATTCTCCATTTTATCCCAGGCAGCCTCGTTGAAAGGTACTTCGTACCCATCGCTGATTTTTTGTAGTCGATCTTCGGTTCCGGTTTTCCGGTTGTTATTGGAATCTTTCATACCGCAAGACGAGTCTTATCGTAGTTTTTTAAAAGTTGTTGTAATTCTTTTTTAGCATTCGCTAAATGCCATTTCGACGTATTCACATTTATGTCAAGCATTTCTGCAATTTCTCGGTGTTTGTATCCATCTAGTACGTACAATGAAAAGACAGAGCGCATTTCTCCTGGTAGCAACTGTATGGCCTTGTACAAATCTTCTGCGATCAATTGATCTAAAATTTCGGGGCTGAAGGCACTTTCTTTTTCCGAATTAAAATCCATCACTTTGCGATAAGTGGTGTTGGCCCGTACGTAGTCGATTGCGGTATTGAACACAATCTTAGCGATCCAACCGCTGAGCGAACCCGTCAATTCAAAGTCATCAATCGCATGGAAGACTTTCAGGTAAGCTCGGTTGAGGATGTCCATTGCTTCTTCTTGATTGGAAGAATAGCGCATGCAAATGACCATCATTCTGCCGTAGAATCGCTGGTATAGGTATTTCTGCGCCAACTTGTCTTTTTGTTGGCAGCCCCTAATAAGATCCCGATCTGTACTATTTTTTTCGTAAAGCATTCAGGAGAATTTGCTCGTGTACTACTAACAACGATGCGGGAAGATGGAATGGTTGGTGGAT
This sequence comes from uncultured Saprospiraceae bacterium, assembly GCA_938015925.1. GTDB lineage: Bacteria > Bacteroidota > Bacteroidia > Chitinophagales > Saprospiraceae > CALLVY01. The sequence goes on along the minus strand of CALLVY010000243.1, from coordinate 8,065 downwards.
TGGAGGAAAATTTAATTTTTTATTTGACTTGAGTGGCTTGGAGCCGCGACCGGGGTTTTAGATGCGAAGTCAGGCGACTTTTCGTTCCAGTTGTTTTTTAATTATCTATAGAAGGTCGCAGAAGGGGATAATCTTATAGATATAGACCTGTTCAAAAGGCCATTAGCAAGTGGTAACTATCGAATTCTCAATAGAATAGTCCTCTCCTCAGAAACAACAAAACTAAAGTAGTTGAAGTACCAACCTTTCCCAAGGTTTTATAGTTTTCCTCTCCTCTTATTGATTTTAAACAAATTTGGATATTTTTTTGCTATATATAAAGAGCAGGCAAACCTCCTTTTTCTTGTTTTTTGCGAATTTTATGAGAAAAAACAAAAATCACCTTTTTCACCAAAAAACGAAATATTGCTAATTATTAATATATAATTAAAAAGCTATATTGATTAATAACACAGTCACACAAACCTAACTACCAAATATCAAAAAACAAGAAAATAGCTTATATCAAAAAAAACATTAACCAACATTTCTTACCGAAAATGAAATTATCTTTTAAAATAATATTATCCTTATTATTCTCTAGCTTCGCTCTTTCCATTGCTGCGCAAATACCTACTGATTTTCGGCCAATAAAAGATACTTCCGAACTACAAGAAATTATTGACATTCAGCTATCTAATTTAAAGACGAAAAAAAGCAATAACCTCGACACGACCCTTGCCCTTCTCCAAAATGCGATAGATTTAGAGGATACTCTTTCTTATTTCCGACTAATTCGCGGTGTATCTAAGTTTTACAAATACAATAGTTTTCAGAAAGAGGAACTGCTATTATTGACTCAAGGACAAAAAATATTAGGTCCAAATCCTACTCCTTTTGGGGATATTAATAATAAGCTTGGAAATTGTTATCGCAAATTGGGCTTACCTTTTCAGGCATTGGAGTATTATTTTAAAAGTACGGAATGGCACAAAAAATATTCATCTAATAAAATATCCGTTCCCTATGGGAATATTGGAAGAATCTATTACACCAATAAAGACTTTGAAAAGGCACATAAGTTTACCAGAGAATCAATAAAATATTCGCTCCTTATAAAAAACGAAAATGTTAGACTGTACAATCTTTCCCACACTTATGCTGCTCTAGGGGAAATTCTTTTTAAACTTCAAAGGTTTGAGGAAGCAGAGGAAAGTTTCGATTTAGCCATCGCAGCTGCAGAAGAACATCCAGCAGATCACCATTCTTTATATTCTATTAGTAGAGCCCTTCCTATATGGCAAAAAACTGGAAACACAGAAAAATGTCGGTATTGGATATCCGTTGGAGAGGAATATTTGAAGGATGAATTCAATCGTCATTCTTTTCAGGGAGAGAATTTTATTATGAATAAGAATCACTTTTATATTGATGAAGGACAAATAGAAAAAGCACAGCATCCAAATGAGTTTACGATAACCAATACGTTCTTAAAACCAGAACAGCTCAATTATTCCATATCTTATTTCAGCAAAAAAAAGGACTATCCTAAAACCATTGCTTTATACCAAGAACTCAACAAAGAAAAGGAAAACGCCATAATAGAAAACAGAAAAAAGACCTTATATAGCATTGAAGATAGCTACACCAATAAAGAGCTAAAAAGGAAAAATGAAGAACTTATAGAAATAGCAAGACAAAGGAAGACAACTAGTTCCATTGGCTTGGTTGTTCTTTTCGTGATATTTGGTTTCCTCATGCTACAATTGCACAACAACAAGAGGTTCAAAAAATTAAATAAATTACTACAAACAAAATCAAACGAATTAGAAACCTCCAATAAATACCTCCTTAAATCCAATGAGGAACTAGAACGTTTTGCTTTCATTGCTTCTCATGACCTCAAAACGCCTTTGCGTACGATTATTAGCTTCTGTGGCTTGATGGAAAGAGAACTTGATTCTAATCCCAAAAAGTTAAGGGAATACCTTTCCTACATCAAACAAGCAGGAAGTAGAATGAATACTCTTATCATTAATGTTCTAGAATTTTCGCGACTCTCCTATCTTGAAAAAGAAAAAAACCATGAAATTGTCAACTCGAATAAACTAATAGCTGACGTCGTTTTAACCTTTTCCAAATTAATAGCAGAAAAGAATTTCGAAATAGTGACATTAAATGATTTGCCATTGATAAAAGCACACAAAGTTTCGATTAGCACCCTATTCCAAAACCTAATAGAAAATAGTATAAAGTATAACGATTCTACTGTTCCAATGCTCAAGATATATTCTAAAAAACACCAAAATCATTTATCTATTTATTTCGAAGACAATGGAATTGGTATTTCTGAAAAATACCATAATAAGATATTTGTCATGTTTTCAAGGCTACATAATCACGATGAATATGAAGGAACGGGTTTGGGATTATCTACCTGTAAAAAAATCGTTGAATCTCTAAACGGAGATCTTTTGATCAAGAGTAAACCTGGAGAAGGGAGTACTTTTGAAATACAACTGCCAATGGAAATAATTGTTAGCCCGAGCCCCAATCTCGTTTCTTGAGTTTTCTAAAGTTAGCTTTACGGCGGTCTCCTAAAAGAAAATGACTCCCTAGGTATCCGCCCTGTCATCGCACTTATAAAAAAAGCCTTCCCACAAACATGGAAAGGCTTTTTCAATAGACACAACAAAAAACTAAGCAACTTTCAATTTACTCAATTTCGAATTTTTTTATTTGACTTGTGTGGCTTGGAGGCTAAAACCCCGGTTGCGGCTTGGAGCCGAATGGTATCAACTTAAGCGTTGTTTTCTTTGAAAACCCAGGAAGCCGCTCAAAGCGGCATCCTGGGTCACCCATAACTTATTCCTTCTAAATGAAATTAAAAAAGTAGTGTGCTTCCTAAGTTGATGACATTAGGCTTGGAGCTGCGACCGGGGTTTTAGGCATTGGTCTTTCTCTAAAAAAAATTAAAAATTCGATTACCTTTTTTGATCTCAGGACTTAGTCTCCCGAAGTAACCGATCAAATCTCAGAAGAAACATCTAGCTAGAAAGACTGTAGCCGCTTGATTTTCAAACCAACCTTAAATAAAAACCCTCGTAATGAAATATTACAATTACGCTAGAAAAAGAAGGCAATTAAAATTTTTAACGAAGCGGCTTCGGAAGCTTTTTGTCGCCAATGGAGCTGTACTTAGCCAACAGACCAACAGACTTCTGGTTAAAATAAAAAAAATACGCCAAAGTAAAAAACCAATCCTTAGTAGTATAGATTTTAGAAAAGCACTAGGTCCTGCCGTGGTTTTATTTGGTTTAGGACTGAGTACTCCTGCTACTGCACAAAATTTTGCCTTACCACAAAGCACTCCTTTTGGACTGGACACCATCAGAGATTTTGCCTTACCCTCTTTTGTAGATGTAGATGCTGATGGCGATTTGGATCTCTTTGTAGCACAGGATGGAGAGCCATATGAGTATTCGTCTTACCGTTCCAATTTTCTATTTTTCGAAAATACCGGCACTTTAGGGACTCCCGCTTTAGGAACTCCACTAGTAAATCCTTTTGGTACGATGAGCCCTTATAATCGGTCCTCCAGTCACCTTTCTTTTGCAGACCTGGATGGTGATGGCGATCAAGATTTTATTACTGGAGGTAATTATGGGGAATTCTATTATCATAAAAATATTGGTACGCCTAGCGCCCCTGAATTTGACGCCCCATTGCTTAATCCATTTGGTTTAGATAGTTTATTCTATGTGTCTACACCAGAACTTGTGGATCTTGATGGGGATGGGGATTTTGATTTGATTTCAGGAGAGATTTTTTATAATGACATTACTACAATGCAATATGGAAATTTTGTGTTTTTCCAAAATACAGGAACAACAGCTACCCCTTCCTTTGCTCCGCCGGTAAAAAATCCCTTTGGCCTAAGTTCTACCGAGAATTTTAATATGCCATCCGTTGCTGATGTAGATGACGATGGCGATTTGGATATTTTCGCAGCGGAAGCTTTAGGTAATTTACTTTATTTTGAAAACATAGGTTCGAGTACAGCCCCTCAGTTTGCGGATCCCCTAAGCACTCCTTTTGGTATCACCATCAATCCACTTGCCTTAGTGTCGATCCCAGAATTATCTGATTTAGACAATGATGGTGATATGGATTTATTTATTTTTGACCATCTGGGTGTTGGTCTTTTTTATGAAAACACCGTCAAAAATCCAGTTAATGTTAAAGAAGTAACCCCTGCTTTTGATCTCATCGTTTTTCCAAATCCAGTCCAAGACGAAGTCCTGATTCAAACATCGAAAGAAATCCAACAAGTAGAAGTTTTTGATCTATTGGGGCGAAGCCTTCAGGTCTTTCATTCTGTGGGGAAGACTATTTCTTTGGCGAACCTTCCTACCGGAATGTACACCTTGCGCTTGACGGATAAGAATGGTGATTTTGTATTGAAAAAAATTCAAAAATCATAAAGGGTTTAGCTACTTAACAAGAATAAATGGAAAAACCAACTAGCTCAAAAACTCAATAATTTTTTAACACTTAAAATTTATTCGCATGAAAAAAGATCAATTGCTCAACCAGTTTTCTAAAAATGCATTGACGCCTCAATCTCAAAAAGAAAGTAGCCTCGATGCATTGAAGAAAAGTAAATCTCTGCATTTTATTGACAGCGGTATGCTTGTCGCCATTAAGGGTGGGGATACTAATAACCCGCCACCGACCATTGTAAAAACCAACTAACAGCTTTCCGTGAAAACATTTCTATCCGAAGTGTTCAATAAATTTGGAAACCTTAATCCTTAAAGTGATCCTTTCCCATAGGATCACTTTTTTAAAAACTTACATAAGCCCAAAACCAAAAAAGCCTTCCCACAAACATGGAAAGGCTTTTTCAATAGACGCAACAAAAAACTAAGCAACTTTCAACTTACTCAATTTCGAACGACTCAATTTCTCGCGCGCATAAGCCTCCGTCACTTCAAATTCCGTTACCTCTTTATCCGAAGGCAATTCAAACATCGCATCCGTCATGATCGCTTCGCAGATAGAGCGAAGGCCACGGGCACCCAGCTTATATTCAATCGCTTTTTCGGCGACAAATTCTAAGGCAGGTTTGGTGAAGATGAGTTTTACGCCTTCCAGGTCAAATAATTTTTCATACTGCTTGATCAAAGCATTGCGAGGCTCGGTAAGGATTTTGGTTAAGGCTTCTTTGTCTAGCGGCTCTAGGTAAGTCAATACCGGTAAACGTCCGACCAACTCCGGAATCAAACCATAAGATTTCAAATCTTGGTGGTTGATGTATTGTAGGAGATTGTCGCGATCGACGCGGTCTTTCTTTTCATTAGAAAAGCTGATGACTTGCGTATTGATTCGTCGAGCAATATTCTTTTCGATGCCATCGAAAGCGCCGCCACAGATAAAAAGAATGTTTTCGGTGTTGACCTTTACCATCTTTTGTTCCGGGTGTTTTCTACCGCCTTGTGGGGGTACATTGACTTCCGTTCCTTCCAACATTTTCAACATCGCTTGCTGAACACCTTCTCCAGAAACATCTCTGGTAATCGAAGGGTTATCACTTTTCCGAGCGATTTTATCTATTTCATCAATGTAGACGATACCTTTTTCAGCGGCTGCTACATTATAATCACAGACTTGCAAAAGACGGCTCAAGATACTTTCTACATCTTCTCCCACATATCCCGCTTCGGTAAAGACCGTCGCATCAACGATAGAGAAAGGAACATTCAAAAATTTGGCGATGGTTTTGGCCAAAAGGGTTTTTCCGGTACCTGTACGACCGACAAAAAGGATATTGGATTTTTCGATATCCACCTCATCCGTTCTAACCTGTCGCAATCGTTTGTAGTGATTGTATACCGCTACCGAAAGATATTTTTTGGCTTCATCCTGGCCAATTACGTATTTATCGAGGTGTTCTTTTATTCCGACAGGAACGACAGCGTCTGGCATAAAGAATTCATCCCTTTCGGATTCTTTGCGCCCAGCGTACAATTCTTCCTGAATAATTTCATCCGCTTGTTCTACACAAACTTCACAAATATGACCATCAATTCCAGCAATAAGAATCAAGGCTTCCGACTTATCCCGACCACAAAAGGAACAGCGATAATTGCTTTTACTTCTCCTCATTTTCTAAAATTTTACAGAGTTAGGTATTTCCTGGATGGTTTTGAACTCTGGTTATGAAAAAGATAGGGGAAAACACAACCGTAAGTATTACGATTTTACTTTCCCCTAAATCGTATCTTTTACTCAGCGTTTTAGCTCAGTTGAACTCAAAGATACTAAAAACTTATTTTACGGATAAGCCTCTGAATTTACAAGATGCTTTTATCTCCTTCTACTTTAGGAGCATTGCGATCCAATACTTCATCTACCAAACCATATTCTTTAGCATCTCCAGAAGACATCCAGTTGTCCCGATCGCAATCCGCAGCAATCTTATCGTATTCCTGTCCAGTATGGCTGGCTAGGATATCATACAATTCTTTCTGCATTTGCTTGATCAGCTTATAGGAAATCTCCATATCTGAAACCTGTCCTTGCATTCCGCCCAAAGGTTGGTGAATCATCACTCGGCTATGGTAAAGTGCGGTACGTTTGCCTGCGGTACCTGCTGCCAATAATACAGCGCCCATAGAAGCTGCCAATCCAGTACAGATGGTAGCGACATCAGGAGATACATATTGCATGGTATCGTAGATTCCCAATCCGGCGATTACAGAACCACCTGGGCTATTGATAAACATGGTGACATCTCTTTTCGTATCCGCAGATTGGAGAAAGAGTAATTGAGCTTGAATAACGTTGGCTACATAATCGGTGACCGGAACGCCCATAAAAATGATGCGGTCCATCATCAGACGGGAAAATACATCAATTGCTTGTACGTTCATTTGTCTTTCCTCGATAACAGCTGGTGTAAATCCCTGAATATTTGGAGCAGTCGGCATAGACTTTTCAAAATAATTTTCCAGGTGCATGGTACTCATGCCAAGGTGCTTGGTAGCGTATTTCTTAAATTCATCTTTGTGAAACATAGGTGACCAGTTTTTGATAAGCCAAAGGAAAAAAACTTCAGCTTGTGGTATTAAACAAATTTGCGAATTGAGCCAAGACTCAATTCGCAATTTTCGATTTACTATACTTATAACAACAAAGTGTGCAAAAGTTTCAATTTTAGTACCATTGAAAAAATAAGTCCGATTTTTTTCATTTAACTTAAACACCTAATGAATTGAAAATGAGGTGGTTTTGAGTTAAATGAAAAACTCAAAAGAGGGCTTTATTTTTTCAACAGCTCTTAAGTTTAATTTATTCTTGTTCTACATCTACGACTTCTTCTTCGGTAGATTCTTCTACCGTTTCTAAGGCTGGAGGGTTCTGACGAGCTTGCATTTCTGCTTGTGCTTGCTGAACTACTTTTTCAAAGTCTTCCATGGAGGTTTTATTAGGCTCAATGGTTACCGCATTTCTTACTTCGGCAAACAATTTATCGGCCATTAGCTCTTGGAAAAGTTGATCTACTTGATCTTTATCTTCCATCAGGCGATTGGCGGTATTGAGTACAATCAATTCATTGCCTTGTCCACCAAAATAACCACGGATTCGATCTTTAAATCCTTCCAAAACCTCTTCTTCTTTCACTTCAATGTTGAATTTCTCCACCATTTTACTTCGAATCATTGACCATTGTAGGTTTTTGGCGAAGTTGACATATTCAGCATCTACAGCTTCTGGCGTCATTTCATTGGCTACACTTAACCAACGTCGGAGAAAAGCTTCCGGTAAGTCCATTTTATTTTTCTCCAGCAAATCATCCTGGAAATCTCTAAAAAGCAAAGATTCTGCTTGGCGATCATAGAATTTCACAATTTCTTGTTCTACTCTTGCACGTGCTTCTTCTTCATTACTTACATTTCCTTCTCCAAAAGCTTTATCAAAAAACTCTTGAGTCATTTCCGCAGGCATCACCCGCGTTATTTCTTCGATGGTCGCTTCAAATTGATCTCCAATCACTACATCTGCATCCGCATCCGTAACATTG
>CALLVY010000242.1 GCA_938015925.1 uncultured Saprospiraceae bacterium | reverse complement strand
CTAAGCAATACTTACTTAATAGCTTTCTTCTTGTTGTTTAAAGTTCGTTGTTGTTTGGTATTACAAATATACAGCGCAAATTATCTAGGGACAAATATTTTGCACACTTTTTTAATCAAATAAGTTATTTTAACACTTTTTATAATCAAAAAAATGATAGTCTTTTTTTTGTTTATTTATTAACCAATGCTGCCACCAAGCCAATGCCCATGGGGTTTAAAAGACAAATAATGCCTATTCAGTCAGTATTGTCATATTCTTTAAAGGACTTAATTTTTGAATACTCCTTTTCTCCCTTCCATCTTGGCTTGAAAAGCCTCCAACAGATCATCCGAAAGAATGGTCGCTGCATTCCAGGTGGCCATATACTCGAGGCCATCCGCAACGCTGTGGTCTCTGGAGTGCAATAGAATCTCTTTGGTTCCACGGATAGAGAGTGGAGATTTCTCTGAAATGGTTGTTGCCAATTCCATTACTCCTGCCATTAATGCTTCCTTGTTTTCATAGGTTTTATTGACCAAGCCGATTCGTGCGGCTTCCGGCCCAAATACCTTTCTACCCGTATAAGCCATTTCAGCGACCATACCCGGAGCAATAATCTTGGGCAACCTTTGCAAAGTGCCAAGGTCTGCGACCATTCCCATATCAATTTCTTTGATGGTAAAATAGGCATCATCGGTACAAAAGCGCATATCGCAAGCTGCAGCAATATCAACGCCACCACCGATACAGCCATTGTGAATAGCTGTAACAACAGGTTTACGGCAATTCTCAATCGCATTGATTGGTGCTTGCAATTTTTTGATAAAACCACGGAGGGCTTCTCGCTTCCGCCCTTCTCCTTTAATCTGATTAAAAGATTGCAAGGACATCAATAATTCAAGATCAATTCCAGCACAAAAATGTTTGCCTTCACCACTCAAAACGATCACCCTGACTTCTTCTTGTTGGTGCAACTGAGTGAAAATTTGCTCCATTTCTTCCCATGCTTTTGCATGCAATGCATTGGCCTTTTCGGGGCGATTGAAGGAAAGATGAGCAATATTTTTATCGATTTCTAATTTAAAAAATTCATACTTCATGAGTAATATTGATTTGTATAAAATTGAAAATGAAATATTTATAATTGGTGAAAAAAAATAAAGTATTAAAAGTAATAATATACTGCATTTCTACGAACTTTTTATTTTTCACTAGGTATGCTTTTTGTACAGTGGTGAGTAGCCCCTTTTAACAATGAAATTCTAATTTGCTACAGAATGGCAGATATTCAAATTGATATAACAACAAATCTTGCGGAAGCTGTAGACTGCTGTATGTATGATCTAGAGCGCGCAATGGAACTTCTCGAAGAGGTTCGAAAAGAGCAACCCGCTCTCAGTGATGAGCATCGGGTGATGATCTCTATCGTAGATGGTCGATTCAAATATATCGACGGGGCTTTTATTGATGCTTATAAGTGTCTGAACTACGCCGTTAATCTAGGTAAAAATAATCCACACGTTGATAAAAAATACTTTGCCCTATGCTACAAGCATTTGGGCATTTTGAGTTATTACAACCAGGATTTGACCAATGCCTTAAATTATTATACGCTTTCTCACAAGCACGATAGCTCTACTGAGAATTCTATTAACATGTATAATAATACAGGAGACCTATATGTCGAACTAAAAGAATATGAAAAAGCAGAAGAGTATTTCAATAAAGCTTTAAGACTGACCAGAGAGGTTGAGTATGTTGGGCAACATTTCTTTTCTATTCTGTATTTTAATATGGGAAGGTGTTATTCTTTTCAGAAGAAATACCTGGAGTCAGACATGTATCTGCAAAAAGCAAAATCTCTATTTATTGAATTGGGGAGTGAAGGACACTACCTCATGGAGATCATCATTGCTTGTGGTGAAAATTGGATTAGTCAAAAAAATTATAAAAAAGCAGAAGTTGAATTATTGAGTGCGGTAGAAATTGCAGACCGTAGTGAAAGTAAATTGTTTTTTGTTCGGGCTTATCGCCTGTTGGCAGAAAACTACTTGCGTTTGGGGAATGCAGTAGAATATAATCTTCGAATGAAAATTGCGCTGGAAGCAGCACGAAAAAATAAATTAGTCAACGAGCAGTATTTGTGTCTTTCTTCTTTGCGTGGGTTTTATCAAACGCGAGAAGATACGAATAACTATCACGAAGTATCCATTGAATTATTGGAAATCCTCGACGACAAAAAAGATTCGCTAGAATTGTCTAGCTTGTTTTCCGTCCTTACGGAACAAGATGAGCGCCTCTTTTCTTTAGAGCGAATGAATAAAGTAATCCGTCAGCAAAAACAAGATCTGGAGGATTTTGCTTACGCTACAGCTCATCATTTAAAAGAACCACTCAGAAATATTTTTAGCTTTTCGCAATTATTAGAAAAGTCTACAAGAGAGCTTTCTACCGAAAGTAGCGAGTATATGAATTTTATCATTTCCAATGCCAAAAGAAGTGATTTACTCTTGTCGAATCTAGTAACGTTCTTTTCTTTAGGAGCTCCATCCAATGTGCCTTCTGCCATCAATACGGATGAAGTTTTGGAAGATGTTTTACATCACCTGACCATAAAGTATCCAGATGTAAATATCAAAACAGATATTGAACCACTTCCTGGTATGAATATTCTTCCACACCATTGCGAATTGTTGTTTACGCATCTGATCGAAAACGCAATAAAATTCAGAGGCAATCCAGATAGCTGTCGAATAAAGATTTATTTTGAAGGCAGTAAACTAAACAATAGATTGGTCTTTGAAGATTACGGAATAGGAATCTCTAAGCAGTATCGAGAAAAAATATTCAACCTCTTTTATGTAATCGATAGAGAAGGTTATGAACAATCTTCTGGATTTGGATTGACTTTGTGTAAGAAAATTCTTGCGCTTTATAGTGCATACATTTCTGTAGAGTCAGACGACCATTGTCCTACTCGCTTTGTTATTCAATTTCCGATGACAATGTGATGGAGGCCTGCATAGTAATTTGGTAAGTTTATTTACCTCACTAAGGCGCCAATGCTTTGATCAAATCTTCTCTGGAATTGATCGCCACTTCAATGTCTTGCATCTCAAAATAATGCTCCGGATTTTCTGTTTTTCGCAAAGTAGCAAAATCGATTTTTTGATAAGCTGAAGCAGGATATAAGGCAATCTTACGATCCGACAATAAGCAAAAAATCCTTCCTTTTTTATCTTCCAACAAATTCATATCCGGCCATTTCTCTTTTGGAAATTTGACCACCATTCTATTGTCTCCGGAAATATAAACCATCGTCAATTCTGTCAAGGGGTTTTCAGTCTTTACAGAAAAGTTGGCACTGAGTAAAAGACTCTCTTCCATTTTTACCAAACGATCCCAATTATAGATACCCATTTGATTGACCTCAAAAGTACGGTAGACTTCCGCCATCGTTTTTAATCGCTCTTGCTCTTCATAGACCTTTACCATCGTCGCTTCATAATCGTTTTTCCACTTCTCCGGCGGAAAGGCAAACAGCGTTTTCAAAGGCATGACTGCTAAAAGCCGCGTACTGAAAAATTCACTACTGTCTTTATTTGCCATGTGATATCGGTATTGATTACCGTTGATCTTTTCTAATTTGCCATAGGTCGTTTTACTCCAAGTTGGAAATGCTTTTTTAGATAAATTCTTCCAAACCATCAATGCTCCATGAATTTTTTGGTTTTTCCAAATGATATCTTGATGTATCTGAGTTTCATTCCAACCAAGGCCATATTTTTTCATTTGAGCGGGGACGCCCTGATCTTGTTTCATTTTTACCCAATCATCATTAAAGTAAATGTCGAGAATCGCCTGGTAATTAAAGGCCATGTATTTGCTATGGAGGGGAAAACGAACACTGGGCCTGAGTCGACTGATTTTTTGTTTGACTTTTTTTCTTTCCGTGTTTACTTCCGGTGCTGCGGTACCCTTATTGGCCCAATTGCCAGAGTACTCGTCTAATTGATAAAAGTCATAATCATCGCCACTGGTAAAAGAAGCCATACGGACTTTAATGGAAGTACTGTCTTTTAAAAAAGCATCGATTCCCGATTGCTGAGCTTGGAGTTCAAAAGTTCCAGCGGTACTCAAATTACCTCCGGCAGCTTCTAGAGGAATACCACTTAAGTAAATGTCAAAGGCATCCTGCAATTCACGGTAGCGCATTTCTATTTCTCCATTCAATCCTTTTCCATCCTGATCAACAAAGGCGTCTGCAGGAATTTCTATACTCGTCCCGGAAGGAAGTACCCAGGTTTTTCCTTCGGCAATTGGAAAACGGATTTGTTCAAAAACAGGATCTAAAGCCGGGATCGGTGGCTGTACCACAGAGACAGGAGCGATGATCGGTTCCGGACTACTACATGCAAAAAGGAGCAAACAAATGCTCAGGAGAGAAAAGGAAATCTTGTTCGTCATAATAGGAATGATGTTTTTAAAGGTTATTAATGACACTAGGAATCTGGTACTGATTCCGTTTCGAAATCCAAGGATCGAAACAGAATAGAATAACAGAGAAGATTCTAAATAATTCGTAGAATTATTTAGACTATTTTTTTGGTGGAAAGATCTATGACGAAAAAAATAAAAATTATCTATTACTTTGAATCATTAGTTTTTCATAAAAAGAAATAGCCAAGTCGGCATAAGTGGCTTGCGGGCCTTCGTATTTTTTTCCGTAAGGAAAAGCTTCGGTACAGCGCCATGCATTGATGTCTGTTGCCGATTCTTCGAATCCAAAATTATAAGCACTCGCCGCAAAGGCGATCCGCTCCTGCGGAGCCCAATCACAGAGCTCCGGAAAACGATTCAAAACCACTTGATAAAAAGCATGAGCATATTGCAATTGCCACTGAAAATCTTTTAGGCGTTGTAAGCGAATTTGCCTTTCTGCTTTTTTACTTTGCTGGGGAAAGGTTTTGCTGCTGGCTAGTGAAACGGATGAAATCGGATTTTGGGAGAGGTAGTCTTCCAGTTGTTCGACAAAGGAAGGTTTCATTTGAAAATAGCCAATAGAAAAATCGGCTAC
>CALLVY010000241.1 GCA_938015925.1 uncultured Saprospiraceae bacterium | reverse complement strand
CTCCATACAAGCCTTTTTTCATTACTCGTCGTTAAAGAACCGCTTCCTTTAGCTATGGCTAAAGTCAGGAGCCTTCGCCTCGATTAATAAAAAAATAAGCTCAGTAATAACATATAAATATTTTTGACCACCTGCTTAAGTATTTAAAGCGTTTTTAAATAGTCAATCAAAGCAATTCTAACATCTTTTCGAGGATCATCACTCTCCTTATCTGGTCGATCTACAGAGAGGACTCCAGGGTTTTCTTCCTTGAAAAAAGGAATATCGTAACCAAGAATCAGGTAATCATTGAGCATGATTTTATAATTTTTTTCTAGATCAATTGGCTGCTGTTGTATCATCCATCCTGCGGTTGGAGTATCCCAGAGAATATTTCCCCATTGAAGATAAGCTCCATTTCCTTTTTTGAGTTGACCATAGTCCAGAACTTCCTTGAGCAATGCTCCCGTCAATTCGACATCAAGAATGGCTCCGCCAAAGGGAAGCGCCCGAAAGATATCTACTGCCGTAACATCCCCGCTAATCTGGTCATCAATACGCACTGATCCTCCATTTTGAATCGCGCAAACAGCCCCATTTTTTGAAGCCATCAACATACTTTGAGTAATGGCTTGCCCCAGATTGGTTTGTCGATTTCGAATCGAACTTTCCCGGCCATCCAAAGGTGTTGTCGTTTGATAAATAATTTCATTAGGCTTTTCGACCAATTCTTGAATATTGTCCATCATGATGACCTCCCATTTATCAACTACTTTTTGTACTTCAGGGTCTGATGGGATGCTTTCGTTGATCACTTTCAATTCCGAATGGATCGTGGCTTTTTTAGTAGCATGATCAAAGGATAAAGTGTGAATGTAGGCGCTCTTTACATTGGCATCTGCTTTGGCCACAGTACTTTCGCCGACTTGGTGAATCATATTGTCATGATCATGACCGCCCATCAAAAGTGGAACATTAGGCAGCCTTTTGGCCAATTCCAAATCTTGATCAATCTCGAGGTGGGTCAATCCGATAACGACATCCGTGTTTTCGGAAAGGAATTGATAAGCCTTTTCTGCTTCTTCGTAAAAATCTTCATAGTGTACCCAGTCTTGAGGATTGGATGGAAGGGTAACGGCAAAGATTCCAACTTTAATTAGTGTGCCATCCTGATCTTTGGCCACATAGGTATAGGTCTCTGGAATGAAATTTTTGCTACCATTTTTTTCTACATAAAATGGCGTTTTTTTATCTCCATTGACTTGTAGGCAATTGGCGGTCGTCCAACTAAACTCTGATTCATTTAAACGCTTTTGCAAGTCTTCCATATTGATGTCAAACTCATGATTACCAAAAGTCGCAAGATCAACACCTACGGCATTCATGGTTTCTACCATTTGGCGGCCACGGATTCTTTCTCCATTATGTTTCAGGGTACCGATCAAAGAAGGATTCAAAAAATCACCTGCATGAACGGTCAAGGTATTTCTATTCTTTGCTTTTAATGTTTTTCGTAAGGTCGCCAGACGAGCCATTCCGCCCACTTTTCCGCCTTCGAGAGGGGCGATTTCGTAGACATCATTGATGTGCAAAAATACGACTTCTATTTTTCCATCGTCTTTGCTTTTGCTTACTTTTTTGCTTGAATCACAAGCGGCAAGAAAACAACATAAGATTAGGGCTAGTAGGTAAGGGGACTTCATCTTTTGGAGGTTTTATCAGTTTGTTTTATTAGGACGCAATTTACAAATTAATTTCTAGCACTTATACAGAAGCAAGCAATGGTCTTTTTTTATTGGAGATTATTTTGGCTCTTCAATGGTAATGCGCATTCCTGTTGGAACCTGATCGGGAGAAGCCAGAGAAAATAGAAATCCCTGCTTTTTAAATGCTTCCATTATCTTTTGACTCAATACTTCATTGAAGACCTCAATCTGTTTGTTCTTGACCCTGGAGCGCCATTCGATAAAAAGACTTAAGTTGACTTCCTTAGCTTGCTGTAAAACGATTTGGTAGGCTTGAGGCCAAAATATAAAATCGAATTTTGCAACATAGGAGAAAGGGAGTATTCTTCTGATCAATGGGCTGAAAAGGCGATACCACCATTTTTTCTGATAAAAATCATGAATCACTTTAAGTAGGCGTAGACTATCTGTAAATTTTGCGATCATCTCCTCTGCATAGTCTTCTGGAGAAGACAAGACCAAATCCATGGTTGGACTTTCGCCTTGCCAATCTGCTGGAGCAAAATTTTTGACCTCCATTAACCAGAGTTGCCGGGTTTTTAGGTCAATCGCAATAAAGTCAACCCCTTTTAATCCATAACCACTCAGGTAGCTATAAAAGCGGTGCTGGTCATAGCGGATGACCTGCCATCTACTGGCAAAACTAAATTCAAAACCACTTTCTGTAAAGGTATTCATTTACTTTTGTTACACGGTATTCAGTACATAATGAGGTAAAAATATTATCTTTCGCGAATAAAGCCCCAACACAAACTATTATTTAATGTGGAAGTATAATTTTCTTTTTTTCTTTTTTCTGATCACTGCCAAGCCGCTTGCTTTTTCACAAGCATTTATGAACGCCCCCAAGGCGAAAAAAGTGGTCAAGGAAATTGTCGAATGGCATCGCCCCAACTTAAAAGTATTGGCCAGCAAAAAAGCTATTTCCGGCTATGATCGGAACGGCAATTTAATATACCATTATCTAGTGGAAAAGCCTCAAGAAAAAAATACTTATCGTTATGATGGTCAAAATAGAGTGCTGGAAAAGGTAGAATACTTTGAAGGAATCCTGCACAAGACTTTCTATTCTTACTCCAATAAATTGATCGTAAAAGAACATCATTTTCACGATAAGACTTACCGGATTTGTGATTACTTTAAAGATAAGAGAAAAGTAGAACGAAAAGTATTTGCCAAAGGAGGAGAAATGGAAAATAAGTATTTACTGCTTAAAAGGTCTCTGTTTTTCTATCATAAAAACGATAGCTTGAAATCGGAGAAAATTACTTTTTATGGCATTCAAGGATCAAAAAAAGGGAAGGTGGTTTCGGAAGAAAGAATAGCCCATCATTATCATTCTGGCGGTCGATTTAAATCTCATGTGGAGTTTTTTGATCTGGATAATTCCTTGCGAAAAGAGCGGCATTTTTCATATGATACAAAAGGGAAACTCAGCCAGGTTTTGGATTATTTTCACCTGGAAAAAAAAGTAGAGATCACGGATTTAATGTATAAAGAAGGCCATCTTTGGCAACGAGTTTTTCAGAAAGCAGATCAAAAAGATGTTTTGGTTTTTCATAAAGAAAGACCGATTCGATTGAGGTCTTACATTGGAGAGAAAATAAATAAGGTGGTAGATTATGGATATACTTATTATTGAAAACCTTGCACTTTTAATTTAAAACCTAAACTAAAATGGGCAAAACAATAAAAGAAATTTTACTACAATTGATCCCCCTTGCAGTCGGCGTTTATACCGGTATCCTTGGCGGGATTTGTCAAAGAACGGATTTCTAAAGCCTATAGTTTTCAAGCAGAATATAAGGAATTGACCCAGCCCTTTATAGAAAGATTAATCAATACGAACCCGGAGACAATAATTATGCAGGCTTTTTCAATCATTACTTTTATTACCAGCGATATTAAAGCTTTGGAAGCTGAGATGCTTCGGGGATACGAGGAGATGATTGCGTTTTTGGAGAAGGAGAAGTAGTTGAAAAAAATAAAGGGACGGAGCTATAAACCTCCGTCCCTTTATTTTTTTTCATTGATCGGCTTTAAAATCTAGCGCTAATTCCAGCTAAAACATTGATCCCATAAGTAGGATAGTTTAACCAACGCTGACGCTTATTATTGGCCAAATTGTTCACATCCACAAAAGCACCAAAATTCTTACTAAAGCGATAATGAGCTCCCACGCTGATGTCAAATAATCCATTGAGATTACCAACGGTTCCCCTCAAATCGCGATAAGGCACTCCGTTTTCAATGAAGGCATTTGCCTTTAAAGTCAGCTTATCTTCCAAGGTTGTATAACGTACCCCAAAGTTGGCTTCTAAAGCTGGCAAATGCCATGGCTTATCCTCTTTTTCCAGATTATAAATATTCTGACCGATGGTAGCTACCAATTCCAATCCTTTAATCGGACGAGCGGAAATGGTTCCTTTTAAAGTGAAGATTCTTACGGTATCGTAGATGGTCAAAAATTTAACGGTGTCAGTCGGGTCGGTAAGATAAAGCGGTAGATTCTTAGCATCCTTATAGGCGCCTTCGACTTGATAATCCAAGATACTCAAGCTTCCACGTAAACCACCATAGTATTGGTAGTAACTCGTATTTTCCAATTGGATACGATTGAAAGTAGCCACAAAAGGATTGTAATCGCTAAGGCTTCTTAGGGTGTTCTTTTGCAAATCTCCTTTCGCTCCTGCAAAACCAGCCAACTGATTGCCAATGATATTTACTGCAACTTCCACATCCGGGAAGTAAAAGAATTTATCATTGTGCGAAGCTAGATTTACCCCACCTTTGATCTTAAATCCGTTTCCATGAAAAGTGAAACTGGGTTGGAGGTAAAAGTTATTAAGCGTCTGCTTGATGGTATCATCATAGGTCGTAAAATCCGTGATTAATTTTAGCTTCAAAGGGTGTTTGTCTGCAAACCATTTGGTCGCACCCAATTGAATATCAATTCCCGTTTCACCAGCGGCATAATTATCTGTTAGTCGATAAAGATTTACGCCTGCTTCATAGTTTAGGTCGCCTTGATTTCTTTCTCCATTATAGACTTTTGCTCCGATGTCGAAGAGGTTGAAATGCTGTTTGCTTTGTTCTCTTGATCTGGTGATTTCCTCATCATTGTAGCCATAATAATGCAGTTGATCCGATTGGAAACCCAAGTAAGCGCCAACGGCCAATCCATTGTCGAGGTAATAATCGCCATTGAGTCGACCACCACTTTCCGAAAAGCGTTGGTTTTCTATTTGTTTGAAATTGGCTTGATGGTGTTTGAGGGCAGCGGTCAAAGCGTATTTATCGGGATCGGAAAAATGATAACCCAATTCTCCATATAAGGAGTTTGGAAAACCAGCACCGATTTTGGCAAAGCCATTATAGGATTTACCCACCTTTTCTTTACGCAGAGCCAAAGGACGAATCTTGGGAGGCAAATAATCCAACTTAACCGTACGAAGCGGAATGTCGTAAGTTAGATTTTTATCCGAATCATCCACTGGAGGCAAAGCAGGTTCGACCACGAGTTTTTCTGACTCTTCCAAATTGGCTTCAAAATCTTTGATTACTTCTACTTCCTCTGATGGCAAGTCTCCGGGTTGTGCCAAAAGAAGGTTTCCTGAAAAAGTAAAAGCAAGGAATAGGAAAATATACTTTATGTTAGCGTTCATCTTATTTTATTTTAATTAGATCAATGGGAATGAAAACAATTATCAAAGGTTGATTATTGATCTTCATCCATATCCAAAACATCATCGCGCACATCAGGTGCAATTCTGCTATCCTCTTTGGATTGTTCTTTTATCTTAGCCAGTTTTGCTTTGGCAATATTGATCAATTCCTGATCCTCATCATAGTTTTCAATCAAACTTTCCAAGGCGGCTTGTGCATTAAACAAATCTCCTTTTTCCGCAAGAATATCGGCTAAGAGAATCACACTTTTGGCCACCCAGTAAGGATAATTGGAACTTTCCTTATTCGCATTTAAACACAACTGCTGAGCCGTGTTCAGGTCTCGTTGACTGTAGAAGATATAAGCAATGAGGTAACGCGCTTCTGCGGTTTGTTCATTGTCACTAAGGTTGACCACTTCGTTGAATGCCGTTCGGGCAGCTTCATAATTTGTTTGGTCAAAAGCTACTTTACCTTGGTAGAATCGAGCTGCTGCTTTTTGTTCATTGGTACTATTCGGATTGGTTGCAACCTTGTCTGCCAAAGCCAAGACCGCTTGGTTTTTATCCGAGCGATAAGCAGATCGCAATGCACCTAGCTGAGCTTCAAAGCGGGTGTCATCATCTTCTGCGATCTCTTCTAGTTTGGTATAATATTGATACGCTTTTTCAAAATCCTTTTCAAAATTATAAGCGATCAACGCAGCCTTAGGCAATGCCTTAGAATAATAGCGGCTTGGCCCTTTGCTGATCACATACTCATAATCTTTTAATGCTTCGCCGTACTGTTTTTGTACCCCATGAGATTCTCCACGGTGATAGTAGGCGACCAATACATTTCTTCCTCTAGGATATTTTCGGAGGTAGGTGGTATAAGCAGTAATGGCTTTTTCATAATTGCCATTTTCATACTGAGATTCTGCTGCTTTAAAATTGATGGCTTCTTTTTCATCATCTTTTACATCATAACCAGGAATGGTTTCGAGGAAAGCAAAGTAATCATCCGGTTTGCCAAGGTCATCTACATAGATTTCTTCTAAAGCAGTCAAAGCAGCTTGTGCTTCTATGGCTGTTGGGTTGTGAGAGAAAACTTGTTTGTAGTAGTTGATGGCAGTTTGTAAACTTCCTTGATTGTAAGTGATCAAACCGAGCTTAAGTAAGGCTTGATTGGTCAATTCCGAAGTTCTGTAATTAGAGATTAATTTTTTTAATGGAACCGTTGCCTGGTCGTATTTGCCAATCTCCTGATAAGTGATTCCTAGTTGCAGCAATGCATTGTCTGCATATTCAGAGCTAGGGTAGTCGTCGACAATATTATCTAAGGCTAAGATTTTGCTAGTGGTATTGCCACGCAAACCTTCTATGATCGCTTTTTGGTAAAGCGCATAAATAAAGCCAGCGTATTTATTGGAAACGGCATCATCGTAAAAACGGATCGCTTCGTCATATTTATTTCTTTTAAACAAACAATCACCAGCTCGTAAGGTCGCATCACCTAGCACCTGTTGAGTTACATAAGTATTTTCGATAAAGGCCTGGTTTTGTTTGATCCCAGAAATCGACGCTTGGAAATAGCCTAAGGCCGCATTGTAATCTTTTTGCTTTAGGTAATTGTAACCTTGGGTGTAATTGGCGGTATGTGCACTTGCCTCATCCGGTAAGTTATTGATCGTCTTGGATAGGTTGAGAAATTTATTGAATTCCCGAACACTAGTCGTATAGTCTTTTTCCAGATGAGCCACTTCGCCCAACCAATAGATCGACAAGGCCTTGGTGCGATTGTCTATTGGTGTCGTCAATGATTTATTGAGTAAGGATTTAGCACGGATATAATCTTCTTCTTTGATCAATTGCAATGCTCTGAAATAAGCCACCTTCTGAGCGGTCTCTTTTAGTTTTGGTGTTTTGTTTGGAATCTTGTCCAAAGTCTCAATGGCTTTTTCGTAATCTCTGGTATTGAGAAATATATTCCCCATCATGGTTTGTGCTTCCAGGTAGTAAGAAGAAGTCGCCGGGATTTGTTGAAGGGCTGCAATGGCATCTCTACCAAAATCTAACTCATAAGACAGTTTACCGAAATTGTATAAGGACTCTTCCTGGGTCTTCGCATCATAATTCATTTTGCTGGCTGCCCGAAAAGCATTTCGTGCTTTGACTTTATCTCCCAACTGGACTTGTGCATCGCCAAGCATGTACATGGCGTTTTGTCCCATCTTACTATTTTCCTTGTTGAGCTGTTCGAGATTTTTAGCTGCTTTTGCATACATTTTGGATTGATGCTGTACATAGCCGAGGAGGTAAAAATCCTCTTTCCGCATTTGATTGGATTTGCTAGCGGCGTATTCCAGGTAAGGCAAGGCAGATTCGTAGTCTTTTTGTTCGAAAAAAGCTTGACCAACGAGTTGATTGATTTCCGCTCTTTTCTTGAGACTTTTGTCTTTTGTTTTGGCAATGCCATAATCGATCACCTCATCGTATTTGCCTTGAGCAAAATAAATTTGGGTGATGTAGTAGGGGACATGCGGTCGATATTTTTTAGTATTCTCTACTTTTTTAAAACTAGAAATAGCTTCGGTATACTTGCCTTCGAAAAAGCTGGTCATACCATAGTAGTAATTGGCAGGAGTGACATACTCGCCAGGGATATCTTTGATCGACTGGAAATAAGGTCTGGCTTCTTTGAATTTTTTTCGAACGAAGTATGCATAACCCAATTTGAATTTGGTTTCGAGTCTCTGCTCCTTATTCAATCCACGACCATCTATTTGCTTGTAAAGTTGAATGGCTTTATCCCATTTTTGATCATTGAAATAAAAATCGGCCATTTCCATCACAGCAGCGGTGGCAATGGGTTCTGGATCATGAGCCCTGGCAAAATCGAGGATCAACTTTTCTCCATCTGGATGGTCGAGCCGGACCGCACATTTTGCATAATGCAATTCTGCTTTGGTTCGCAGGAGTTCCGATTCGGGCTGGTTGACGGGCAATAGCAATTCAAAAGCTTTTTTAAACTCATGTTGCGCTAAGCCGAAAATACTTTGGCTATAATATTCCATACCTAGCTTGTAAGCCAGATGGGCCTCAGTATAAACCGTTGTTTGTTGGGCAAAGGAAAAATTACTCCAGGCAAGGAGTAAGGTCCATAGGAAGATTCTTTT
>CALLVY010000240.1 GCA_938015925.1 uncultured Saprospiraceae bacterium | reverse complement strand
GGAGCTTTTAAAAAAAGCTTCAACTGCAAAGGGATGGTTTTTTAAAAACTTCACTAGCGTCAATTTAAGATTTCATTCTTTTGCTTATCACAAATTAGTTATAATAAACCAATCCAATAAAAAGCAAAGCAAAAACGATATTCCATCGTCCCCACAATAAAAAATCTGGCACAAGAATAAACTCCAAAATATTCATTAGGACGACCATCACTATTTGAGTAATCGCATTCAATTTTGTTTTGAATCTACACAAAATCCAGATCACCATGATAAGCTCTGAAAGTCCAATTAAGATGGTCAATGGCCTAGAAAATTCCGTTCCTAAAATGGCTGCAACAATTTGTTCATGTCTGGGCACAAAATTTAAAATCTTACAGAACAGTCCATTGACCAGCCAAACGATAGCCATGAAATAAGTTAGCACTTTATATAGTAAGGGGTCTTTCATTTTAAATATTTTTTCCTACCAACAAACCCAAGTCAATCAAGCTTCTGAAAAGTATACGCTCCATTATAATTCATTGTTACAACCTTCCCCGTTTCAGGATCTATTGCAAAGGATGATTTATTCCCACTTTCAACATCAACAAATTCCGTTTCGGATACCGCTACATAGGTCACTCTTGATTCATCATTTGGATCGTACAAAATGAATCTACCCAAAGAATCCGAAGTAATCTCAAGAAAATATTCTCCCATTTTTTTAAATTGATATCGCCCATTTATCGCAGCTCTTTTCTTTTCGCTGAGTTCAATGGGTTTTACAAATTTAGGTTTAAATATATTGGAGTCAAAAAACTTTGAAAAAGAACGCAATACATCATCGTGTAATTTATCTCCTTGCCCAGCATTGGTCATCACCACGATTCCTCTTCTTTGCTTAAAGACATTAAGCATCAAGGATTTAAAGGAGCCAGGATTACCGCCTCCGTGAAAGAAATATTTTCCGTCTCCTTCTCCCCTAACGCCAATACCGAGTCCCCAGTTATTCGTTACGGTCAACATTTGCCCAGCCATTTCCTTCGAAAGATAAGTCGCTTCTTTGCCATAATAGCTATCTTCTAAAGCCATACAGAATTTTGCCAAATCGGTAGGGGTGGTCCATAATCCGGCAGCCGGCAATTCTGGAAAAACAAGCCATCCATCAGGGTGAGTCTGACCTTTCTGATCGTGACCTAATGCCATATTCTCCTTGGGCATTTGATCAAAGGTACTGTTATTCATCTTAAGCGGGCCAAAGACCTGTTCTTGAAAAAAAGATTCAAAGGATTGGCCAGAAACATCTTCTACCAATAATTGCAAAATAGCATAACCACCGCCAGAATAAGAAAAAGCAGAACCAGGAATACTGGTAATTTCAACCTTCGGAGAATTTCCTTTTCCTTCAATTATGTCCAATAAACTGGGAATCGGTTTCGTCTTAGGGTATCCATGAAATCCACCGACATTCACTCCAGCAGAGTGATTTAGCAATTGCCGGATACTCACTTTTTTGGTTTTTGTAAATTCCCCACCTACTTTCCAGGATTTCAAATAATCATTGACGTCCGCGTCCAGGTCTAAATTGTATTGCTCCACTAATTTTAAAACACCAATAGCGCTTATCGGTTTACCAATGGAAGCCGCCTGGAATTTAGTATTTTCATTTATGGCATCGTTTGATTTGGAATCCTTTTTTCCGTAGGTCTTTGTCCATACGATTTCTCCATCTTGAAAAGCGACGATGCTAACTCCTGGAACATGGTACTTAATCATGGCCGCTTCTACCGAGTAGGTTTCACTTATGGAATCGCCAATGATTACTGCGGCGTGGAGATTCGTTCCGATATCATTATAAGGGAGCGGAGCCATTTCTTTTTTCACTTCTTGCTTACAGGAAAAAAATAAGGCAATGGCAAATAATACAATTAGGGATTTTTTCATTTGGTTGTTTGTTTCTATAAAGACAGTGGAATTTATAGAAGGTTACAACTTTTCTTTCAGGGCTACTTTTTTGTGCAAATATTTAAACCCATTTTGATGGATTAACTTATTATTTCAGGATGCGGTTCAGAGTTTTTCTACAGGGTTTGAAAGCTTGCTTTTATTGGGAAAGAGTTTTTTTTGTATAAATCACCTCATTAACATTGCCATAAAAACTTCGCCGTTTTTCCTTTGGAACAATCAAATAAATAAGCAATACCTCCTCCTCCAAAATTCATGGCAGTATTATGATCGGTACCTTCTTCTAATTGAGCGACAAACCTCATTTTCTCATTACAACAATCACAACTTGGTGTTTCCTCTCCTTGTATCCAATCCGGCTCTCCATACAAACTACCCAAAATATCTCTGGCATTTCCTTCCCATTTATCTAAGGCTTCTTCATAATTTTCTACATCCATTTCAATTACCTTTCCACTATACGCAGTCTTTCTCAGCGCAATCTCCGGATGCGTTGGATTAAAAATTTCTAGCTCTTCCGCAGCAAGTACAAGGACTTTATTCCCCCCTTCATCAGCATGCCACTCCTCACACATTCCAGGATCATTCTGACACATAAAAATCAACTCCAGTCCAATCTCGGTTTTCACTTTTCCCTGGTACTGCATTTCTGACTGACAAGTCTTACACCTTGGCCATTCTAAAGTACTATTGACTTCTTTTACAGGTAAACCACCAAAACTTATTTCATTACTTCGCTCTTCTTTATGAGTATCATTTACTATTAGCTTAATCATACTTTTATTTTTTTTTATCCGTAAAAACTCCTGGCTCAATTCACTCCTGCCAAGCGTTCTTCAATTTCTATCCAAGTTGATTCCTCAACCACTAATTCAATATCCTGTTTCTCTTTAATTTCGAGCGCTTGCATTCCAAAGTATGGTCGTCCATTTTTAGAAGACATGGCCACCACTATGGCTTTTTCACCTAAAGGCAACTTGCTATACATTCCCTCCTCTTGTGTAAAACGATAGTTCCCATTGATCATCTGAATACCATTAATCGCTACACTTCTGTCTGGCAACAACAAGGTCAAATTACAAAAATCAAGGGAGTCATTGAGGGTCTGTACAAAGAGCTCCACTTCTTTGGCATTTGGATCATCAAAGAATCGATCTACATTGATCCAGCCAAGTTGGTCAATATTAAAAGCGGCAGAATAGGTTTTACTAATTTTAGCCTGATAATCCTGTTTCTCTTTTGCAATGCGTTTTTCCTCTCGCCTTTGTTTGATGATTCTTTCTCTCGTTCGATAAATCAACAACTGCTCATAAGCTTCCTTTGGCGAATAGCCTTTTGCAATAAGACTTTCTTTTGCATTTGGCAAATCCATATTTACGCCTTTGGGGTCATAGCTTTTTGGATGTGTAAGTTTTTGCTTAAAAAAATCTTGGTAATACGTATCCAAATAGTACCACATATAATGATGTCCTTTTTCTTTATATAATTCAGAATTGGCAAATCTTGTGGAATCTCTAATCCTACGTTCTTCCAAAAAATCAAAAACTAAGGAATCTGTATACCAAAGAGGTTTGTCTATATTATTTAAATACATTTCAATAGGCGGGCAAATTATTTTATGGATAACACCATGCTTGGTGAGGTATTTTCTCCAATCTCCTTTTTTCAAACTATTCATGTATTTTTCATGCCCTTCCCACCACTCAATATAATTGACTCCAAGCATATTAAATCGCCTTTGGAATTCTAGGGTAGCAATATAAGTGCCTTCATATTTTGGATCATTGATTATACTTGAGTCCATGTATTCAATCGGAAGACGACCATCTACAAAACGATAAGCCGTATAATACTTTAGATCCAGCTCTTTGAGTGGAAATGGAATCATCCGCTCATCAATGTCCTCCTCTTCTTGCCAATTGATATTTCCTTGATCATCGTGTTTGCCTGTAAAAACTTTAAAATCAGAATCTACGAAGGGTGCCGGAAACTCAACCTGCAAAGAGGTATTTTCTTTAAGGGTTAAAGCTTGATCGCCTACCGAGGCATCAATATAAATCATACCTGCGGATTGAAGCAATCGGTTTCCTGAAACGGTTTGCAAATCATTGCGTAAAAAATCATTTAAAGAAAGTGCTTCAACAACTTCAATGGTCACGTTTTGGGAGACTACATTTCCATCCTTATCCATAAAACCATCTTTGGGGATGGAGATGATCGTTCCATTCTTGCAGACAAGTGCAGTGTCCGATTTAATATCGAGTGTAAATCTTTCTGATGGTGTTGCTATTTTCTCAAAAAGTTCATTGGCGTTTTTCTCTGCAAAAACTTGACGGTCTTCGATTTCGATTCTTTTTTTATCTCCTTCAGAGACACCACAAGAAATGATCGCCAGACAAAAAAATAGGTAGATTATATTTTTCATGTTTTTTATTTTCAGTATTCGTTTCGCTATCCGAATAGTCATCTGCCTTCAATGTTTTTTTGTTCCCTTCTTAAAGTCGAATAAGGCAAAGTCAAAATTCGAATTTAAGCTTCCAGCCATAGTCCCCGCTTTCAAGCAAGAGGTCTTCCTACAGCAGGCAGGTTCCAAAAACGGGGACACAATCTATAGTATTTGGCAGTGGCCAGAGGCCAAAAATTCGATTCGGTTAAAATGCAATAGCATTTACCGAGCATCCGCGGTGGTTAAAAAAATCCTTTCCTTATCAATCTATCAACAAAAACTATATCTGCGCTTTCTCTTTATTTTTAATGCGCCATTTAATCCCTTCAATTTCTGCTGATCGATGGATGGCTTTTAATTTTGCTTTAGACCCCAAGCCATTGGCAAACTTAATTTCCATTCCTATCAGGCCAATTCCTTTTCCATACTCCGAGATCATTAAGGATTCGGTGCCGGTCTTATTCACGGAGTGTCGGTCTAAAATTTCAATTTTATCATTGGTCTGTAGGATGATCGTTTTTATCTGACTTCCAAAAAGATCTAAGCCCGAACCGATTTCAATTAATTTTCTTGAACTTTCCAGATGGTATTTCCTGTTATCTTGAGATTTGGATTGCCAGTCAACCGAAAACTCCATAGCCATATTCTTCTCCATTTCAAATGGCATTTCTACCTGATCAAAACCAACCTCTTGAACCACCTGTCCCCCATTCGGGCCAACATCAAGAACCAACATTTTCTCAATCGCCAAAAAAGACGGCCGCCTAAGTTCTACATAGCCGGAAAGAAAATTAAATCCCTTATCTAAAAAAGTATATTTATAAGTATTGGAAAGATTAGAATCCCTTTCTACTAACATATATTTCAGATTATATATTGCTTCATTTGCACCTTCAAATTCGTATAGCAATTGATCCTCTGTCTCTAAGTTTGGACAAACGAAATCTTTTATATTAATCCTGGATTCCTCCGAGTGACAACTCGCAAGAAACAATAAAAAAAGAAAACAATAACTTAGTTTCATATTTGTTTAGATTGATTCTTTGGGCAAATTGGGCATTAATTGACCTTATGCTAACAACATCAATTCCTTTTCAATCCTCCGCTTTCAAGCAAGAGGTCTTCCTACTGCAGGTAGGTTCCAAAAACGGGGACACTATCCATAGTATTTGGCAGTGGCCAGAGGCCAGGAATCCGATTCGGTTAAAATGCAATAGCATTTACCGAGCATCCGCGGTGGTTAAAAAACTTGGCTCGGTGAATGCTATTGCATTCCATCCGAGATGGCTATCGGCCTCTGGCCAGTACCCGGTTCCCTTCCCCTTATTAAACAAAATCAATCCTTAGCATAATATTTCCTAAGGATTTCTTTGTACTGCTCGCAATTGCTAATGCAATCTCCTTTGATATTAATCTTAAATATTCCTCCTTGATCATCCTTGGCCAAAAGCGTTGAGGAATCCTCAAATTCGATAAAGGAAAAAATACAGGGTACAATCTCTGCCCCATATTTATTGACGACACCGCGTTTATCGCTTAAGGCGACGATAAAAACTGCTGATCTTGTCTTTTTAATAGCATCGTATTTATAGTCCACCAATTTCTCTCCACTTTCTGTAAAAACGCCATACTTTCTATTACCCGATTTGGCTACGGCAAAGAAGCCATCTTCCAGGTATTTAATCGCTGCTGCCGGGCCAATGATCACTTGGCGGTTTGGCGAATTTGTTTTTTCCAAATACCAACTTCCAGGATATTCTTCATGCACGTTATAAGCCGTAAATCCATTTGGAAAAAAATGGTATTCATAAAAAAGCCATCTGTGATATAGGACTAAGGATTTTTTATCCATAAAAGCCAATAAAGGTTTTTTATTAGATGTTTTGAGAATAAAATAGTTTTCTTTTTCTTCCACTTCAAAACTTCCTGAATAAGCCTTAAGCAATAAAGAGGATTTCCTTTGGCCTAAGAGATTGTAGATGCCAAATTCATCTTTTCCTGCTTTTACTTTTTCTTTAGCGATGATAAAATCATACTTTGGAAAGAAGTAAATTTTTCTATATTCAGGACTTAGGATTTGCTTCCCGTTTTTGGTATTAATCAATCCATATAAACTTGGAGTATTTTTTTCTTTGACTGTAGAAAGTAGATAATCATCCGCAACCACACGGAGATCATTGATCGTCGGTTCTATCCTTACCTTTCCCTTGGCATCAATCAATCCCCAGTATTCATCTACCCTAACTCTGGCAAATCCATATTTGTTGAAATCTTTGTATTCCGCAAAGGAGCCGAGGTATTTAGCATTAGCGTCGTATAAAACATATTTTTTATTTTCATTCTTAGCGACGGAGTTGTGGTACCAGATTAGATTTTTTGAAGAGAGAAAAAAGGTTCCATACTTTTTAGTGAGGATCAGTCCTTTGGTTAAATGATAGACTCCTACTTTCCATTTTTCCTTAGACCTGGCTCTTACTATACATAAATCATTTTCGTTGACTTCACTGATATTGGAATAGGTTTTAGGAATAATTACCTTACCATCGTAATCCATAAGACCTTGATTAGCGCCCTTATCTTCTATTTTTATCAATCTTCTATTATCCAGGTAAGATATATTCTCCAAAAGAGGAGAAAGACTATTTCCTTTATAATCTATCACCCTCCAACGGACAAAGCCCCATACCTCTTTTTTAAGGGACACCGTAAAATTTTTATTTCCTAAAGGTTTTATTTCTCCATACTCCGGCAACTTTTTATAAACCTCTCCTTGCTCATCAATGATTTGCCAAACATTGTGTTTTCTAACCAAAGCCTTCCCTTCAATAAAACTAAAAGCAAAATCATATTGAAATTCAATCAACACTTCTCCTTTGGTATTCATAAAGCCATATACATTGAATTTCTTCACCAGAGAAATGCCATTGACGGGTTCTTCGATAATCAAATAGTTGGGATCACTTTTTAAATCTTGGATGGAGAATCCATAAGTGGTTTTTCCTTCTTCATCAATGACCGCATAGACCTCGTGGTCATTGGCCATACATTTGGTACTTGCTATCAAGGCTTTGGCTTCTTCTTCCAGTGCTTCGATTTTTTCTTGTAAATCAGCATCAGTGGTATTTGATGAATTTATGGCTTGTTCTTTTTGAATGATTCTTGCTTCAAAGGCTTTGATCAATTCATCAATTTCATTTTTAAAATCTTGTTTGTTTTTTGCCAGATTCTGAGTATTGATGTCTAATCGTTTTCTTTCCTTGGCGAGTTCTTTTTTAATACTCTCCGTATTTTCTTCTGCTTTTTGAGCCGCAATGATTCTTTCCTCTGCTTCCGCTTTCGCTAAAACGGCATCCTCTCTTATTTTTTCAAAATCTTCTATTTCTGCAAGTATCTTTTTTAAATCTTCTACCGGAAAGGTGTATTCGTTATTGATGGTCACCGTTTCATTGCCGATAAAAGTACCGTCCTGAAAAGAACCTCCAGAGATTTGAACCGTACAATCCGCTTGGCCCAAAAGACTGGTGATCGATAAAAAACTGCTAAAGAAGAATAGATACTTCATGTTATTTTCGCATTGAATCTTTTTAGATTTGAATGTTCTCTATTATCAAAAATTGCTTAAGGCTTACCAACTAGTCGGTCGATAATCTTTTAAAAACTTACCACACCAATGTTTCCCCGTATTGATCCCATCAAACAAGGGATCCATCACTCGGGCAGCGCCGTCTACAATATCCAAGGGCGGTTGGAAATCATGGATTTCTTCTTTCCTTTTGGCCAATTCAATCGGGTCTTCATCCGTCACCCATCCGGTATCAACGGCATTGGTATAGACCCCAAACTTTGCAAAATCTGCAGCAGAAGTAAGCGTCATCATATTTAAAGCCGCCTTGGCCATATTGGTATGTGGATGACGAGATTCTTTGTGGTATTTGTGAAACTTGCCTTCCATCGCAGACACATTGATGATGTGCTTCATTCCTGTGTTGTCCTTTTTCATGATATGAACCAGGCGATTGCAAAGCACAAAAGGAGCAACCGAATTAACGAGCTGCACTTCCAACATTTCATTGGTCGGAATCTCTCCTAGTTTCAACCTCCAACTATTGGTTTTTCTCAGATCGACTTGCTGTAAGTCGGCATCCATTTTTCCGGTTGGAAAAATTTCTTCATTGGCGAGCGAAGGGTCTACCGTATAAGCAATTTGAGATAATTTTGCAGAAGCACTTAGGCCAATGCCAATTTGTTTTCCATTCCAGGGAACGGGTAAGTTCTGATCCTCCTCTTCCAGTCGGGCACTGGCGTTTCCAAGTTCTCGCAAACAAGCTTCATGTCCAGACAAAACACTCCTCACCAAAGGAGGCAATTCAGCAAAAGGACTTTCTTCCATTGCCAAAAGATGTTCATAAAAACCAGCAGGCCGCCTAACGGTTTGCGCGGCATTATTGATCAGTACATCTAATCTCTCGTATTGTTGTTCCAAATAATTACAGAATAATTCTACGCTGGGAATATGCCTTAGGTCTAAGCCATGAATTTTGAGGCGATGTCCCCAGTTTGCAAAATCTTCTTCTTTGGCATAACGCGAAGCGGAATCGACGGGGAACCTGGTCGTGGCAATGACCGTGGCGCCAGCGCGCAACATCATGAGGGTGATGTGATAACCAATCTTAAGGCGAGAGCCCGTGACCAGCGCCACTTGTCCCGTGAGGTCCGCAGTTTGAAAACGCTTGGCATAATTAAAGTCACCACAGGCTCCACACATGGTGTCGTAGAAGTGATGCAAGTTGGTAAAGACCTCTTTACACACGTAACACTCGCGGGGCGCTACGGTGGCGCCTGCGGGCCGCTCCTGCGCTCCCTCCAGAGCGATCATTTTGGGTGCCACAAAAACGGAGGCTTCTCTTGCACTTCGGATACCCGTATTGTTCCGAGCTTGTTTGTCTTTTTCGGCTGCTGCCTTCCTGATTTTTTTCTTGGCCTTCTTTTTCCGTTTCTTAAACTCTTCTCTTTGCGGCCTTGATAGTCGTCCCGCTTGTTTAATCAGTTCAATTCTTTGATCCATTGGAATATCAAAAATCTGATCGGTATCCTCGTTTAAACTGGCCAAGATAGCTATGCACTGATCGATTTGATCTTTGCTCAATTGGTCTTTCTCTTTATTGATTTCCATTTATTTTATTCGTGTCTTTAGTAGGCTTGCGGATGTATTTGGTTTTCCTAAGTACCGTGTAACATAAATTTCTAAACATTTTGAACATGCCTTTTTATCCTACTCTTCGTGCTTCCCTTCCGCTTGCACGGTTCCCTCACTTCAAGCGCTGTCGCACTTGCCCCTGCGGGATCGTTCACTCATTCCCCT
>CALLVY010000239.1 GCA_938015925.1 uncultured Saprospiraceae bacterium | reverse complement strand
ACTTCCTTACTTCCTTTCCCATGCTCAAATCACTACCCAATACCGACCAGATGGTCATGTTGAAATTGGAGAAGGTGTAGGTGGCTTCCTGGGTGGCGTTGATCCAGGAGATCGATTTAGTCGAGATCATGATCAAGCTGGTGATATCAATGGGGATGGAATTCTGGACTTAGTCGTTGGTGCACGATCAGATGACGATGGCGCTACAGACGCAGGTGCCGTTTATATTTTATTTTTGAACAATGACGGAACGGTACAGTCTAATCAGAAGATATCTATGCTGGAAGGAGGATTTATGGAAACTTTAAATCCTGGAAATTTCTTTGGATATGGCGTTGCAGGAATTGGGGACTATGATAATGATGGTATTCCTGACATTGCCGTTTCGGCTCCCGCTCCACCCAATAATTCTCTGTACATCATCCACCTCAATGCAGATGGAACGGTAAAGGATTATGTCAAAAATCAAGACATCATTGCTAATGGACTGACGGCTATCGGAGATTTAAACAATGACGGCCGAATAGATTTGGTCACCTGCAACCACCGATCAAATGATGGCGGCACCAATAGAGGAGCCATAAGCCTTACCTTTTTGGATGGGAATTCTCAAGTCATCCCACAGAGTACCGTTACGATAAGTTCAACCCAAGGTGGATTTGGAACGGGCTTAAGTGATGGGGATGAATTTGGTGGCCGCGAAGCGGCGATGCTCGGAGACATCGATGGAGATGGAACCAAAGAACTTGCAGTGGGCGCTTTTAAATCGGATGGCGGAAAAGGAGCGGTTTGGATATTGTCACTAGATACGATTAACTTTCAAGTGAGCTCCAAAATAAAAATCACGGAAGGCCTAAATGGTTTTACAGACACCTTGACCCTTGGCTCAAATCCCAATGGATCCACAGGTGCCAACTTTGGTCATTCCATGTGCGCTCCAGGAGATTTGAATGGAGATGGCATTCCTGATTTGATAACCGGCGCCAATCAACAAAACGAAGGTTGGGCTTATATCTTATTCTTAAATGCAGATAGAACAGTAAAAACGTATAGCAAAATCAATAATACCGACGGAGGTTTTGACTTACAATTTGATCCCGAAGAACGTTTTTCCAGATCCATTTCTTTTATTGGTGATTTACGGGGCGATGGAACTTTAGCGGTGAATATTGGAGGTGGTGCTACCGGTATTGGAACCTTGTATTTGCTATTTTTTAATCCTTGCGATTTTTTCCTGGAGCCCGGAAATAATTTTCATACCCAAGGAAATACGCTTTTTACAAATTGGAATCATGGTACGCAAACGGTGACTGGCCCACTCACTTTTGAACAATGCGCAAGCAAAGTCTTCGAAACAGAAGCCAAATTCATGACTTTTAATCCTATGGATGGAAGGTGCATTTGTAAAGATTCTACCGCCTTTTTAGCGGTCAGTACAGAGCAAAGTTTTGCTTATTCAAATATGTGCTATGATGGTTTGATCGTATCCGTTCCCGTTGAGCTCCATTCTTTTTCAGCCACTAATCTGGATTGTTCTAAAACAGATTTGACTTGGTCTACTGCCAGCGAACTCAATAATAAACATTTTATCCTAGAGCGTTCTTTTGATGCCAAAGATTGGGCCCCCATTGCGACGATAGCAGGAAGAGGTACGACCAGTAAAGAAGTCCTTTATACTTACGAGGACAAGTTATTCAAGCATCATTCTGCAAAAGTATATTATCGTTTAAAACAAGTGGACTTCAATGAATCCAGTTCTTTGTCCAGAGTGGTTGCTTTAGATTTGGACTGTTCTGATCCAAAGGTTTCTATTGTTCCAAATCCAATTGAAAACATGGCAAGCATAACAGGAATTGAAGAAATCAATGATTTGGTAATTTATAATATTGCTGGAGTAGCGCTGTCTTTTGCTTTTGATAAAGACCGGAATGAGATTGACCTTAGTGGATTTTCGCAGGGCATTTATTTAGCGTCCATGCGGATGAAAAATGGAGAGGTGAAAGTATTAAAATTAATTAAACAGTAATTCGCTGTCTTAAATAGATGCAACTATTTTTGAGTAGAAAAAACTAAACCATAAAGGGAAGGAACTTTATGGTTTAGTTTTTTTTAGACATTAATTGCATCGAAAAAAAAGCTGCTTCAAGCTACAATTTAATCCACTTAAACACCGCCTGTTCTTCGCCTTCTTTAAATTCTAAAAGATAAGCGCCTCTGCTCAAGTGCTCCAAATTGCTTTTCCAATGATAGAATCCTGGAGCGATTTGATCATCGTAAAATTCATGCACCAGCATTCCATTGGCATTGTATAGGCTTGCTTTGATGCTCGTGGATGTTTGGACGCCGAAGGTCAAGTTGATTTGGTCGGTGAAGGGATTGGGAAATAATTTTAGACTTTCGATGGTGTTGCCAGTAAAAACCAAAACGATGGTATCTTTATATAAATTGGATCTTCCGGGGCTACCAAAATCATGGAGGATCGCCCAATTTTGCGGCAAACTATTATTCAAATTAGGCATTTTTAATTCCATACTTGGGCCACTACCATTGGCGAGGTAAGGCCAAGGAGCATTGGGCAAATAAGCGACCAGATCATTGACTCTCGCAGTCTCATCTAAGAGTCGAAGACTGTCGCCTTGGGCTGATAAATCAAAATCAAATTCGCCAATCACATTCTTCATATCAGGATAGAAAGTTTGGAATTTATCCAAGTCGGCAGCGAGTACAAGATAGCCATTGCCTGGAATAAAAGTTCCTTTGGGAAAAACGTATTGCTGATTGGGATCGCTGGCTGTAAACACCCAATCGGAAAGGGTGAAAGCAGAGGTATTGGAATTGTGCAATTCAATCCAATCGCCCGTATCAAAATCGGATTTTGATTGATAATTAATTTCATTGATCAAAATTCCCTGATCGATACTATTGGCCAATCGAAAAACAGGAATTAAGGTCGAAGCTTTTTTTATATTAAAAGCAATGGAATCTGCGCTAGCATTGCTATCGCCTTCCCAATGAGAAAAAACATATCCAGGATATGGTACCGCCACTATTTTCACGGGTACTCCTTGGAAGTAATCACCGGTCCATTTATTTTCTTTTAAGGTCAACCAATTCAAGTCGACATAACCTTCACTTGGGTCATTATTTTGAATCGTCAAAGCATGGTAATTGGGCAAACCAAATTGACTGAGGAGATGTCTCTTAACTTCCCTAGGCCGCAAAGCCGCAAAGCGTTTCATATTTTGGACTTGTTCCTTTTGATAATTTAAGTTTCCTCCCCAACGATTATAATGCTTGCTCATTTCTACTGCAAGATTGGCAGAAATAGAATCGATATGTACATTAAAGTTTTCGGGTAAAAATCGCGTATTGAGTTCATCTGCAAAACGATTGACAAAATCATTTCTAAAAGAAGTGTTCTGAATCATTCTTCTAAACAGGAAAGTAGCCCAAGGAGGATTCGGCCAATTGGGGCCATTGGCGTTAAGGGCAAAACTCAATGTATTATCGAGGTATTGATTGGAATCCCAAAGGCCAAAACCAAAATCGGTATCGTATAAAATCCAACGCCATTTACCGCCTTTGGCTTTCCAGTATTTAATATTATTCCCTGGCCAATCCCAATTGTTGAAATAAATCTGAGCAACCTGGTAATGGGCATAATTTTCAATATCAATTTGCTCCGCTACTAGATTGTAATTAGCAGTATTGCTCATAGAATTTTGCCGGATGAAATTCAATAAATCCAAATACTCCTGATTGTCTCCATAAACCGTCAAGGAATTGGCTTCCAGGATATCCAAATCCTCCACATCATAGCCCGTTTTGGAAGCGATAAAATGTTCATTAACTTTTTCTCGAATGCTATAAAATCCCCAGTACGTTCCATTGAGGTAAGTTACGGCATGTCGAAAAGATTGCTTTTCAAGACCAGAGCCTTTCATCAGCCCCGTCAAGGTGACGTCTCGCAAATTGGTATTCATCCAATCATTCCCGGAATTTCTTAAAACCAAAGCTTGAAAAGTCTGATAATCCAGATCAGGAAAAAAGGGATAATCCAATTCTTTTTGGCCATAACCACCTCTGGCAAAAAGAGATAAAGAACGCTGTTCTTGTCCCCTACTCCATCCTCCAAAAATCTTACAACCTGCGTCAAAAGCATATTCTAAATTTCCATCCCTTTCATAAAAAGAAAAGTGAATGGGCCGTTCCCAATCTTCCCAAAAATTAGCACCAAAATAAGGAAAATCATCACTGGCATTATTGCCCAATACATAAATTCCGAAATCTTCATCAAAGAAATTATCCGGCTCAGTGACTAAAGAAATAATCGGCAAACTGTGATTGGCTTGTACTAGATAAGTATGACTTTGTACTGGAGTGGGCAAATAGTTGTCGCGAAAAACCCGGGCACGAACGACCGTATTGCTATTGATATTAATCGGTGCCACATAAGTCGGTGAATTTTCATCCGGAATGCTGGCATCCAAAGTATAGCGGATTACATTCGGCGGAGCAATGCCACTCAAGGTCAAGGAAAGACTATTCACTTGGCCGCCGGGATCAGAGAAAATAATTTCTGCATCATTAACCTCCGTATAACCATTGGCAGGATTGGGCAAACCAGGACTTGGCGAAGCAAAAAACACCAAGTCATTCTCTCCCAAAGGATAGCCCAAAGAAACACCAGGCAATAAACCTTCTACTAGAATACTGTCTTGCAATTGTCCTCCTCCATCAAACAAATAAAGCGTCTCGCCAGAAGCGGAGATTTTAAAATTGGTATGGATCAAAGTATTGCTAAAATTCAAAAAATCAGGCGGCTTGATACCTGCGGTACTCGGTCCGGTAAAAACAGCGGATAAAAAAGGAATGAGACTTAAATCAGAAGAAGCAGCCGAAACATTGTGAACCTGAATAGTCAAAACATTTTTCCCAGTTTGTAAAAAGTTAGCAGGCGTGTTGAGTTCAAAACGGGTGGGTGGCGCATTTTGATGCATCGTCGCTTCGCGATCTGTGTTGGCCCAAATATCATATCCTGGCAAGCTGCCATTGATATTGTCTCGGGCAATTTCGACGCCATTGATATAAGCGACAAAGGCGTCATCGTAATCGATGTCGAGGATCATTGCTTCCACTTCGGCGATTTCTGTGATTTCAAATTCTTTGCGGAGAAAGATAGAGCGAGTGCCGCTCGGAAC
>CALLVY010000238.1 GCA_938015925.1 uncultured Saprospiraceae bacterium | reverse complement strand
CATGAACGAGCAAGGCTCGTGAACCGCAAAGCGGACGGGTGGCTCAAGGCGATGCCTAGCATCGGCGAGGCTTTTTAACGATGGATAAGAATAAAAGTCGCTCAAGTTATTATGTGATTTAATTTGAACACCTGCTTAAGTCGTTCACGAAAATTGTGCTACTATTTTAATAGGTAGTTTAATTTCGCAAATTAAGTACTTGGCCAAAATTGTATTACCATTAACTTCTAGTGATTTAATTTTGACCCCCTGCTTACTTAAATGCATTCGATTTTTAAGGTATTGTAAAGATAAGGCAAAAGAGGAGCTAAAACAATCATGAAAATAATAGTTTTCCAATGTTTTTTTTGTTGTTTGAAAACGTTAGTTGTTGATTTTTAGATGTTTAGGTGTTGCTTTGTCCAATTGGAAATGATGTTTTTGTTTTGGTTGAAGTATTGATAAATCTCCGTTTTAAGGTAGATGAAATAAGGATTTTAATGATTTCTGGGGCAGACGCCTGGGAGAAGGTGGCGAGTTGCTCTAAAAAACCAAGCATAAAAAAAGAAGAATGGCAAAATACCATTCTTCCTCCGGTTGAGTTTTTTGATGATTTAATTTGCCGTTTTTTTCTGCCTGCTGTTTCATCTAATCACGTTCCTTGACAAACCTAAGTTGACTCTTTTTTGCGTGAGCTTCTGGCAAATGAAAATAGTAAAAACCAGAAGGAAGTAAAGAAAGATCAATTTTCAATTGATTCACACCCTGATTTAAATTCCAATTTTTCATCCAAACCACTTTTTTTTCCAATCGGAAAAGTAACTTAGAAAAAGGGGGTAAACCAGAAAGGGCCCAACTTTTAAAGTTAGACCCTTTGTTTACAATCAATTTTTAAAATTATTTTTTTAAAATTTATTGCTGTATCAAGAATTTAGTTAAACCCAATGGTCGACTATTTCCCGGAAGGTGAACAAAATATACACCCGCAGGAAGATCACTTAAATGGATCTCCAGGAAATTAATTCCTTCTTGAAGAAGGCTGTTTTCTCTCCGCTGGATTTGACCTTGTGCATTGTATATTTCGATCCATGCTTGTCTTTCCTCTGCACTTTCTACCACTAGGTTCAATTCGTTGATCACAGGATTAGGATATAAATTATGGATTTGAGTACGCACTTGTTTTGATCCTTTGGAAAGCTTGTTATTAAGTGTATTTCCTATCGCCAATGTTATAGCGGCCTCATCGTCTTCGACGGCCGTACAGCAAACACCATTTCCAGGACTAGAGTCTACATCTGTTTCTGCCAGACTCAAGACTTGCGTATATCCCGTCACTGGACTATTGCGCAGATTGAATAAATTGACTTGCATCATCGCACTTCCACCTGCTGGGATATTTCCTACTTCCCATTCTTCTGTAAACGTTCCAAATACTCCCTGACTTGCGGTATACGGATCGCCGCCATTAAAAACAAGTCCTTCTGGTAATGGAAAACTAACCACCACATTATTGGCTGCTCTGCTCCCCGTATTATTGACGGTCAAAGTCATGGAAAAATTTTCCCACTGGCGGACTTCGTTTTGACTGGCACTAAGACTCATTTCTAAATCAACGCCTGGAGGATTATTTACACTACATGGAGGAGGGGGAATGATAGAAATTTCTGTACTGCAATTTCCAGAAACATCAGTGATCGTCAAAATAAAATTACCACTACTGATCGGTAGTGCCGGAGAAGTATAATTTTGTCCATACGGAATGCCGCCCAAGGCTAAACCTCCACCAGTGATTTCAAATGTAGCACCAAGATCAATTCCGCTTGGATTAATACTGATGGTATAAGTATCGTCACTCGGGTCAACTGAATTATTATTATCACAAACCAAATCTGCAAGCACCGCATTGAAGCTACAATTAGTCGGAGGAGTTCCGCCGCCATTTAAAACCAAAAGACTTTCATCATCTTCATTGGCGGTACAAGCGGTGCTGGTACAAGTACCATTATTAGGACTGGAATCTGCGTCTGTTTCGTTTTGTGCAAATACCTGAGCATATACATTGATAGGATCTTCACTCAAGGTAAACAACTCCAAGTTCAATGTAACACTGCTTCCTGCATTTACCGTTCCCACTTCCCAGAATTCTAAAAAGCTGCTGAATGTGCCTGCTGTGGTTTCATGTGCGACATAAGCCAATTCTGGAACATCGGGAATTTCTACACGTATTCCTGTAGCATTTTCCGTTCCGGTATTGGTCAATTCAAAACTGAATTTTACGGGAGTATAATTATTTGGATTTGGAGTGGTGGTGCTTATTTTTAATTCTAAATCCACTCCAGGATTTGGAGGATTTCCACTACAGGGCGCAGGTGGATCTAAAATCAAACTGGTTGTACAATTTGAATTGCCCCTATCCTGAATGCTTAGCGTAACCGGACCATCTGCAATAAACTTGGAGATTAAAAGGTCATCGGTATAAGCGACATTGATCACATCAGCTCCGGAATTATTGGAAACCGTTACTTGATATTCATTGCTTGATGCATTGTCTGGATTTACGTAAAGGAAAAATTGGAAACCATCATCACTTGGGTCATTAGGCGTTCCACTATCAGAACAAATAGAGGGACTTGTAGTGGCCGTGAGGCTACAACTGCTGCTGCTACAAGGTTGCGGCGGACTTACTGTAAAGGTGGTAAAGCAATCTGTATTTTGCTGATCGAACAAGGTGAATTCGAGTGGGCCGGCATTGATAAAAAAGTTACCGATCGTCACTGCTTCTCCATAATTTCCGGTGAGGCCATTGTATCCTTGGGAATTGGTAATCCAGCCATTAGACAGGGAGTTATTGGCTTCTACCTGAATGGTGAACGACCAGGTGTCGTCGAGTGGATCTGGAGTATTGTTTGAGTCGAAACAGGTAGTCGTCAATACATTAGAAGAAATAGAACAGGTACCAGAATTGCTGATGATAAAAAGTGCTTCATCATCTTCAAGGGTGATACAGCTAGAAGGATCTGGAGAAGTACAACCGCCATTGTCTGGAGTACTGTCAATATCATTTTGACTGGCATTACTGACTTCGGCATAAAGATAAAGGTTGACACTTTGTAAAGAATATAAATTCAATTCGAAGGTGGCCGTTGCGCCTGCATTGAGGCTTCCTACGATCCAAACTCTTTCACTGAAAATATCATAAGTTCCTTGACTCGCTACGTATTCATTTCCTCCTTGATAGATAAAACCTGCGGGTAGAGGAATGTCTACTTCTACGTCGGTGGCGGTGCTTGTTCCTGTATTAGAAAGGGTAAGGGAGAAGGTGTAGTTTCTAAAAGCACCGGGTTCGAGTGGAGTGCCGGTCATGTTTAGTTCGAGGTCAATTTGGGCATTCAATTTTGGCGCTAAAAAGAAGAGCGTTAATAATAGCATTAAACTCAAAAACCGATTTTGAGATAGTAATGATGTTTTCATAAAACGGAAGGTTTTATTCTAAGTAGGGTGTTGAAAAAGTCAGCACTCCTGATACTCAGTTAATGTTAATAAATTGACTATCCTAGGTCGATCAAGTGACCATGGATTTAGTAAGTTTTTTTTAAATCGGTTTGAGAAGAAAAAGTATAATTCAACTTCGCTTTTTTCTAAAGTTGAACTTTGCTTTGAAATTGGTAGGTATTAAGTGGTTAAAAGAAAAGGGATAAAATACCCCTATTTTCTTTTAACAGGTCTAAAGTAAGTCCTTTTAGTGGAATTGCCAAAATCATTTTTGGGAATAAGGGATTCGCTTATTTGTTGTTGGAGGTTTAAATACTTGGAGGGTAACTGCTTATATATTAAAATCTCGAATTTTAAACATTAATTATTAATAATAAAAGTCCACAAGTTTGGAGCTTGTGGACTTTTATTTAACCTAGAACTTGTTTAAAAATAGAGTACTTAATTCTTTACTTCTATTTTGTACTGCTCTTGCTCACTGATTTCTCTTAATAAACGTTCTTCTGTAAGAATCTCCTTGAGTGTTTTGTCTTCCAGCGGATCTTTTTCTTTGATACCGGTGACCTTTAGTTCGGTTCGTCTATTTTCCTGATGAGCTTCATCACTACAAGTTCTACCGTTTCTACAGCCATTTACCAATTGTGTTTCGCCATAACCTTTTCCGGCTAAACTAGAGGAGGTGACTTCACTATTGGCGAGGATATAAGCGACTGCAGATTCTGCTCTTTTTTGTGACAAAGAAAGATTGTAACTATCCGTACCTCTCGAATCCGTATGTGATCCCAGCTCTACCGTGATCCCAGGATTGTCTTTCAAAACGCTGATGAGGTTTTCTAATTCTACTGCGGCATCTGGACGAATGTCCCACTTGTTGTAATCGTAATAAATGTTTTCAAGTTTGTAAGTGGAATTTAATTTAAGCGGTTCTAATTCGATATTTGCTAAGAAAGTTCCTAGTTTGTTTCCATCGCTCATTACGTCCGTTACACCAGGTTCGATTGTTCCCAAACCATCGAAACAAAGAATACATCCTTCCACATCTACATAGGCTTCAATCCGCTTATTGAAGTAGCCTTTTCTACGAATCATTATGGTATAATAATTTCCTCTTTCAAAAGAAAACTTAAAGGTTGGGTGCGGCCAGTTTTCCAAAACCAATTCTTCGCGTAAGCTGGTATTGTTAAAAATTTCTATTCTGGCACTGTCGATTGCATTGACCCCAACTACGGCATTATTACGGTTCCTTGGTTCTGCAATCGTCACGTCAAAAATATATCCAGGTTGACGTTCCATTTCTATTTTTACATAAATTTTTTCAGTGGCATCAATGGTCGATACGCTCTCTTCTTTTTCAAAAAATAATTTTTTATTGGCCACTACTCGCAGCTCTTTTCCAAGCGGAACAACCGCATTGAAAATACCTTCCGAATTGGTTGTCGTTTCTTCTAAAAGTTTGCCACTTTCTTTTTCTAAAATCTTTATGTTGACCCTTTTTATATAACCACGATTATCCTGTTCAAAGACGAATCCTTGCAGGTCGATGGTTTGGGCAGTTAAAGAAGAAAAGGAAAGGGTAGATGCTAGACAGAGTGTAAGGAAAACTTGGGCTTTCATCAGTGATTTACGTTTAGTTATAGTTTCAAAGGGTTATTGAATAAAACAAATTACCTAAGAAATTGTAGCTGGGTTTTAAGTAAGGGACGGGAGAAAATACTTTTATTTATTTTGTGAACCTTCCTTTGATCGATTTATTACATGAATTTCCCTGCGGTCGATTTATTACATGAATCTCCCTGCGGTCGATTTATTATATGAATCTCCCTTTGGTCGATTTTCGTCAAATTGCTACTGCTTTTTCTTACGGATAAATTACGTTTTTGTTTAATAGATCTAGCTTTGAATGCGGGAATAACAAGGGAAAAAAACTTAGAACATTAACCTAACATAATAATGTTGGTCTAATATACCATTATTTCTTGGTGTAACGTTTTGTGGGGAATAAAAAAGTCCTTGATAATAGTGTTTATTCTAAAAAAAATTAGCTCGGCTAGAGAATCGCCTTTTGCTTCGACTCTTCGATCTGCCCTTTTGTGGTCAAGATTTAGCTGTTTCCTGCTGAGAACTTCCTTGGTCGGTTTATTCATGAACCCCCCTTGCCGGTTTATTCCTTTTTATCTGATAGAACCATTTTAGAATTTGAAAATCAGCTTCGCTGAACTTGCATTTCACGATAGTAGTAAACGCTATTGTTCATAGGATTAAATCGGAATGACTCGGATAATTTCCTTCAAATTCCTAATTTGCATATCGAACAGATAGATCGTTTATCTTGAAATAAGCCCATTCATGAACCACTTATTGAAAGCATCCTTTGTATTTCTTTTTTTTCTGAGTCCTTTTTTGGGCCAGTCCCAGATTGTCAATATCGAAGATCGGAGGAGTCAGATAGGCGATACGATTCTTTGGCAAGGCAATCTCAACGTTGGTTTTAATTTGGTGCAAAATGGCGATGCGATTTTTACCTTCAATGGTGGTATCAATGTAGAGCATTTCCATAATCGCCATTTGTTTCTTTCATTTACTCGGTTCAATTTGGTGAGAGTGGATGAAAAGGATTTTATCAACGACGGATTCCAACACTTCCGATACAATTATCGCCTTAATTCGAGATTCACCTGGGAACTATTTACCCAAGCCCAATACAATGAAAAAATCAATCTTCGCCTCCGAGGACTTCTGGGCATTGGTCCAAGAATTACGCTATTGCCTAAAAGTGAAAAGCAACGCGCTTTTCTAGGCTTGCTCTACATGTACGAATACGACGAAGAGAAACAGGAAAATAATGCTGGAGCAACCCAACTGATTTATTTTCGAGATCACCGATTGAGTAGCTACCTTTCCTTTCGGTTTGAACTGGGAGAAAATACTGTGCTGGCCAATACGTCTTACTACCAACCTTTATTGACCGATTTTTCTGACCTAAGATTGTCTTCTCAAACTTCTCTGCA
Source organism: uncultured Saprospiraceae bacterium (assembly GCA_938015925.1). Classification (GTDB taxonomy): domain Bacteria; phylum Bacteroidota; class Bacteroidia; order Chitinophagales; family Saprospiraceae; genus CALLVY01. The sequence continues at coordinate 4,415 of CALLVY010000238.1, read as the reverse complement.
AATTGGTATCACCAAAAAAATAAAATTCAATACGACCTTTTCTATTCTTTACGATTCTCGCGTTCCGGAGGAGGTAAGTAATACGATTTATAGTTGGCGGAATGGGGTGGTGTGGGAGTTTTAAAAAAGCAAATTAATTTTTTGATGCTTTGATCTCTTTCATAATTGTTAGCGATCAGGTTCTTTGAATTTCCAGGAAGAACATGAGTCATCCCGAATTTTATAAAATCCATTTTATCTAAAAAAATCCATGTATATGAGCTGGCTTTGGATATAACACCATTGATTCTTCAGCTAAAAGGTTCTTTCATTTTTTGCATTGCCCAAAAAACGAAACAAAAAACGCTAGACAAGATAAACTCCCTCCGGTCAAACAGTATCTTGTCTGGCCTCCCATTCCTTCTTTCGCGAAATCGACCGTAAAAAATCCCGAATTTTCGATTATCGAAAATTCGGGATGACTCATGTTTCTTTATCGGCTCATTTTTAAAAACCGCTAAAAGGTTAACCAATTCTTGCTAAGCCATATGAACTAAGCTGATTAAGATTTTTCTTCCCAGATATTGGCCAGGTGGACAATCGTTGCCACTGCTTTTTCCATATCCTGAACCGTGACCCATTCATGCTTGGAATGAAAGGCATGTTCACCTGCAAAAATATTCGGACAAGGTAAGCCCATAAAGGACAATCTAGAGCCATCTGTTCCTCCTCTGATACTCGATTGACGAGGAGTCATTCCTGCACGTTTTATGGCTTCTACTGCGAAGGAGGCCACTTGAGGAACTTTATCCAATACCTTTTTCATGTTTCGGCATTGCTCGGTAACTTTAAATTCAACGCGAGAATTTGGATAATTTTGGATCACCTCATTTACGATGGCTTGTAATTCTCCTTCATGTTTTGCCAAACCTTCATCTTCAAAATCTCGAATGATAAATTTGAGCACCGTTGTTTCTACACCACCTTCTATACTGGTCGGATGAATAAATCCTTCTTTCTTTTCGGTGGTCTCTGGCGACAGTCGATCTTTAGGCAAGGCCGCTAAAATGTCACCAGCTATTTTTATCGCACTTTCTAGTTTTCCTTTTGCAAAACCCGGATGCGCACTCACACCATGAATTTCCAAACTTACACCATCCGCAGAAAAGGTCTCATCTTCCATAGAACCCCGGCTTTCGCCATCAACGGTATATCCATAGTCCGCTGCCAAACGATCCATGTCCAAATTATTGACACCACGGCCAATCTCTTCATCTGGCGTAAAAAGGATTCTAATTTTTCCGTGCTTAACTTCTGGATGTTGAATCAAGTATTGGACAGCATCCATGATTTCTGCAAGCCCCGCTTTATTATCGGCACCCAATAGAGTCGTACCACTTGCCGTAATTACGTCATTACCAATTTGCGCCTCTAAGTCTGGATGCTCTGCCATGCGAATGATCTGGCTATTGTCATCTGGTAAAACCAAATCCTGGCCTTGATAATTTTTATGGATCAAAGGCTTTACTCCTTTTCCACTAGAATCTGGAGAAGTATCCATGTGAGAGCAAAAACAAATCACTGGGATTTCTTTCTCTGTATTGGCTGGTAAAGTCGCATATACATATCCATATTGATCCAATTCTGCATCTTTAATTCCCATGGCAGTCAATTCTTCTACCAATACCCGTCCCAAATCTTTTTGTTTTTCCGTAGAGGGATGATTTGTTGAATTCGGATCAGATTGGGTGTCAATGGTGACATATTTAAGAAAACGATCTGTTACACTATGCTTATAATTATCGAGACTCATCTGTATTTGGTTTATTTCACAATTAAAAAATGGCTCCAAAAATAGGAAATACCTAAGCTTTCTCCTTTTTTTTAAAGAATTTTATTTTTTTGATGCAACCTTTGGGCTTTGATAAGCACTAGAAGGGTATAAATTGCAAACGAAGGTAGAAATTTAAGATCGAAAGCAGACTTAACCAGTAAAGAACAGAGAAATCATTGACGAACGCAGACCATATATTAGTAAAACAGTGCCAGCGCGGCGATCGGAAAGCACAAAACCAGTTGTTTGTTCAATACAAGCGGATGCTTTTTGGAGTCTGTCTGAGGTATGCGAGTGGGCGAGCGGAGGCGGAAGATATCTTGCAGGAGAGTTTTATTAAAATTTATGGAGACTTGTATCAATATCAGCCAAGGGGACCATTAGGAGCTTGGGTAAGAAAAGTAACGGTTAATGTGGCTTTACAACATTTGCGAAAAAAGAAAAACCTTTTTCCAGTAGTCGATATAGAGCAAGTAGAAGATCGCTATGAGGTGGAAGAAGATTTGATGGAACAAGATCGAGCCAAGGCGATTCTTAAAATGGTTCAACAACTTCCAGAAGGCTACCGACTGATTTTTAATTTACATGTGATGGAAGGTTTGACTCATCCGGAGATTGCGGAGCATTTGGAAATCAGTGTGAATACGAGTAAGTCTCAACTCTCTCGCGCGAAAAATTTGTTGCGGAAAATGTTGGAGAAAAAGTATAGTAGTTGATTTAAAAAAAAGTAAAAAAGGCCAGAAATCATTTGCGGCTAAATTATTTGATATGAACGATAAATTTGATAACCAGGATCTGGAGAAATTCTTCCACGACAAGCTCGACCAATACGGAGACGAGCCAGGGGAGGAGTTTTGGGCAGCATTAGAACCGATGATTCCACCGCCGCCGAAAAAACGCAGACGTGGACTATTGCTATGGTGGTTTTTTGGAGGACTGTTATTGGTCGCTCTTGGAGGATATGTATGGGCTAATCAAAAAAGTTTGTCTTTATTGGAAGAAAAAATGTTGAGCCAGGAGCAAGAAATTGAGGTCTTAAAAAATAAAAAAGAGGAAGCGCAAATCAAGGTATTAAAGAATGAAAAAGAACAAGAAAAAATAGCAGAAGAAAAAATAGCATTAATCGAAAAATCAACAATAGCTAAAAATCAAAATCAAAGCCAAAGCCAAAAAGAAAATAGAAAGGATCAAAAGCCGCATGAAATAAAAACCAATCAAAGCGAGACGATAAAAACGGAAGATAAAAAAGCGATTAAGTTTTCAAATGAGCGCTCTACTATTCCTTTGAGTTCGGCGCCTTTGAATGCAACACCTTTGCTCTCCGAAACTTCAATTGTCAAACAAGAGCAATCAGCTATTCCAACAGTAGTAGGGGAGGCCGATTCAGAAAAAGATAAAGGTGCTACAGCGGAGCGTTTGCTTTGGAACGCTTTTGATTTTTTGGATATAAAACGAGATTCCTTAGTTGCACTGGAAAAAGAAGAAAGACCAGAATTGGTGCCGCCAATTGTAAAACCTCAATGGGAACCTCGTTTGGGCATCGGTGTTTTTTATGAATCGTGGTTTAAGGTTTTTGCTCCTGGTTATGTTGAAGATAGGGTAGGGACAGAACCTAACGCTAGTTATACTTGGTTAATTAATGTTACAGATCTTGAATTTACAGGACATACTTTTGGTGTGAACTTTCAGATTCCCCTTGCTGAAAAATGGGAATTAGGGACCGGTATCGCACTCACAAAATTTGGAGTAAGTTCCACAACCCAAAAAGATTTGGAAATCGACTTGGAGAATGCGGTCGAGCGACCGGGAGATTTCCTATTCAATAATTATTTTTACAACATAGAATCCTTTTTGGGGCGAACCTATTATGAGACGGGGCTTAGTTATCGCTTAGCAGAAGAATTGGAGGATCAGCCAATGCAAGGAGATACTTTTAGTATAAGTGTCAATGAAAATATTGCGCTCGATTATTTATACATTCCCTTACATTTAAAATATTTATTGAAAAAAGGAAAGTGGGGAGGAAAGATTGGTTTGGGCTTAGATTTTTATCACTTGGTCAATGTAGATTTGAAAAGCTCTGCAACCGGAAAATTGCAAGGAGGAGAGGATATTTTGGCAGAAGATGTAGTGGCTTCAGAAGATATTCGTTTGGTTGGCTTACGCAATATTTTTCTAGGGGCTAGAGGTTCACTGGGGGCCAATTATTCCTTTGCCAAAAACTGGAATTTAAGTTTAGATGCTGGGTATCATTTTGGAATTAGGTCTATCGCCGCTCATGAAAAATTGGATCTCTTTCCTGTTGGTTTCAATGCAAAAATTAACTATTTAACCCTTCGCTTGGGAATCCATTATCAATTCTAAAAAGAAAAACTAAAAAACTAAAAAAATGAAACAGAAATTATTTTATCCATTCTTGATGATCTTGTTTTGTGGAAGCTTATTTGGACAACAAAAAATTGCTCCCTGGTCTTTGGATTTCTACTACAGCCCACAATATGTTCAATACCTTGGAAATGGAGTGCTCAAAAATACGACACTGATTAATCCTACTTACTCTTACACCATGGGCCTTGGTTTGAACAAAAGGTTGAATAAAAAA
>CALLVY010000237.1 GCA_938015925.1 uncultured Saprospiraceae bacterium | reverse complement strand
TTTTATTATTATTGAAGATCATAATTCCGGTCTTTATTACCTGACGCCCAAAGATTCTCTGATTAAAGTAGATCAGCGCAGGTTGGATCTGTCTTTTTCCCTGGAGGAGAGTAAAGCTTTTTTTGAGGACAATTTTTCAGCAGATTATTCTATGGAATTTCTAAAAGTGCGGGGGGATAGTATCCATTATCGATTTAATTCTATTGCGGATACCAGGCTGCCTGCGAAGCTTAATTCTATTCCAATTTTGCAACACCTTAGCCCTCTATTACCAAGTGGCTGGCTTCTTCAAAAGAAAAAAGAAACCATGCTGGTTAATGCAAAATTTATATTTCGGAAAAATAAAGAAGGGATACAAATAGAAACCTGGGAAGATTTCTTAGGTTACAAGTTTAATCCTTATCAAATAGAAATTCTAAACGATGGTAAATTTTTGTTTTTATCGACTCAAGGCTGCCTCGTTTTAGATGAAGATTTTCAAGTCTATGAACCCTTGGCGTTTTTAAAAGACAGGGTGGTCAACCATATTTTAAAAGACCATCAAGGCAATCACTGGATCAGCACCAACAATAATCTTTACCTGCTCACCGCCGGAGCAATGAGTAGCTCGACATTTAATAGCAAAGTATTTTTTGAAGAAGAGCCTCGAGTATTGGCTTTTGACCAACAAGGAAAACTTTGGATCGGAACCCACCAAGGAGGCTTGTATTCGTTGGACAAAGGGCAGATTAATTTAATGACCAAAATGCAAAGGTCTATTCGCGTACTCGAATGTATATCCAATGGAGACCTTCTTTTTGGAGGAGATGGAGGCCTGAATTTTATTCCTTCCGATCTACAGGACAAGCAACAGATTCCTTTTTCCAGCTTAAAGGAAAATAATTTTCATATCAATGAAACGGATATTACGAAAGATGATCCTAATCCCTTTAGAGGGCTAAAATCTTTGATACCTGGAGGAGGGAATGACTTTTGGTTCACCACCTTTCAGGGCTTGTTTCATTTTACGGAAGCCAAAGATTTAGACGAAATATACAACACCCGATCGTATGCTCTGAGTATTGATGCCAATGAAAAAATATGGGTGGCCCATACGAGTGGATTAAGTACTTATCAGGATGGTAATATCGAAAACCTGGAAAATCAACATCCTGTTTTTTCTTATCCCATTAATGACCTGAAATGCAGTGCTCCTAATGCCTTGTGGATCGCTACCAATGGTCTTGGATTGTATCGATATACCGAGTTTGGTCTGGATACGATAAAGGAAGTAAACAAAGAGATTATTTCAAAATTGTATTTGGATAAGGAGGGAAATATTTGGGCGGCTTCCAATAAAGGAATTTTGCATGTAAAGGTTATTTCCGAAAAACCTTTTCAATATCAATATCAAAAAATCACTAAAGCGGATGGTTTGGCTTCCAGTGAAAATAATGATGTGATTGTAGATGAAAATTATATTTACACCGCCTCCAAATTAGGATTGAGTATCTTAGATCGCCACCCAAATTCCTTAGGCGAGGATTCTCTTGTCATTAAAATCAAAAACATCCGAATCAATGGCGAGGAAGTGCCTATTGCGACCTCCTACCAGCTTCCCTTTTACCAAAATAATATCCAGATCGATTTTGTAGGCTTGTCTTTTAAAAGCTTAGCTCAGATTGATTATTTCTACAACCTGGAAGGAATGGATAGCACTTGGCATAGAACAGAAGGTTTGGAATTAAATTTCCCCGCTTTATCACCAGGTACTTATTCGCTTCAACTTAAAGCGGTAGATATCAATGGCAAGAGCAACAAAGCTATTCCCGCCATTCGTTTTAAAATACGCCCAGCTTGGTGGCGGACGACTTGGTTTGGAGCATTAAGCGTATTGCTATTGCTGCTGCTACTTGGGCTGTTGATGCGTCAACGGATAAAAGCGATTGAGCGAAAGGCCAAAGCAGAAAATCAAATCAACCAAAAATTCGCAGAATTAGAACTGGAAGCCCTTCAGGCGCAGATGAATCCTCATTTTATATTCAATGCTTTACACGCCATTCAAGATTTTATTTTCAACAAAGACGAATTGGTCGCTAATCAATACATCGTAAAATTTAGTCGACTGATGCGTTTGTTTTTAGAATCCTCTAAGGAAAAGTATCTCTCTTTGTCGGACGAATTAGAATTGCTGAATTTATATGTGGATTTAGAGCAGATGCGTTTTGAAGGGCAATTTGATTGTCAGTTTGAGGTAGCTCCCCATTTGAATGCCGACCTGATTAGCATCCCATCAATGCTGCTTCAACCTTTTGTAGAAAATGCCATCAATCATGGCTTGTTGCATAAAAAAGAAAAGGGACTATTAAAGATTCACATTTCTTCCAAGTCAGACTATTTGCTTTGTCAAATCATCGATGATGGGGTGGGACGAAAAAAAGCACAAGCATTAAAAACGGCTTCCTACAAAAGCCATAAATCCAGAGGAATGCAATTGGTGGAGGAAAGACAAAGGGTTTTAAGGGTAATTGATCAATCTGACATCCTCATCGAGATCAAAGACCTCAGCGATAAACAGGGGCAGGCTTGTGGGACTGCTGTTGATTTGAAAATTTATAATTATACGCATTAAGCATTTGCTTAAATCATTTAAAACAACATTGAAAAATGGATTCAGCAAAAATTCGGGCACTCATTATTGATGATGAACAGAAGAGCAGAAATTTTTTAAAAACAGTGATAGAAAAATATTGTCCACAAGTGACTATCGTGGGCATGGTAGCATCGGCAGCAGAAGCCTATACTCAAGTCCAGGATAAAAAACCCAATTTGCTATTTCTCGATATTGAAATGCCATATGGCAGTGGATTTGAGTTACTGCAAAGGCTGAATCAAACAGACTTTGAAGTTATTTTTATTACTGCTTTTGATCAATATGCCTTGCAAGCCATCAAGTTCCATGCACTGGATTATTTGCTAAAACCTCTGGATGTATTCCAATTAATTGATGCCGTGAAAATGGCGGATAAAAGATTAAGCAGCAAGCTAGATCAAGAACGCCTCCAGCACCTCTTAGCCAATCTCAACAACAGTGACCAAACTTCTCATCAACTCGCCATACCTACCGTCGATGGTCGAGCATTTATTCCGATCAATCAAATCATCCATTGCGCCGCAGACGGCAGTTATACTTCCTTTGCTTTAAACAATAAAAAACAACTGCTGTCTTCAAAAAATCTAGGGGAATATGAAAAGATTCTCCCCAAAGCCACAGCTAGTCCAAAGCATTGCTTTTTTCGCGTACACCATAGCCATTTGATCAATCTCTCTTACATCAAAAAATACAACAGCAAAGAAAACTATATCCAAATGCAAGATGAGTCAATGATTACCGTTGCCCATCGCAGAAAAGCGGACTTCCTTAAGGTTTTAAGACAAATGAATTTGTATTGATACACTTATATCTTAAACCCTTACGCTTATTAGAAAATCCATGACGCGGGTTGTTTGTAGAGAAAAAAGAATGAAGTAGCTCCTAATTTTAGATCAATTCTTTTAATCACTAAAATTATTTGTCATGAAAAAAATGCTTCTCTTTT
>CALLVY010000236.1 GCA_938015925.1 uncultured Saprospiraceae bacterium | reverse complement strand
ACACATTGCAGAGCAAATTCGAAAAAAACTAAAGCTCGATAAAATCACTGTGATTGGACATTCTTATGGTACCGTAGTCGCTCAAGCTTATGCCATCAAATATCCTCAGCAAGTCAATCGCATGGTACTCATCAGTGGTTTTCACAGTGGTGAAATGTGGCAGGCCAACTGTGATAGTTATAATCATTATGCCAAAACACATTATCCAGAAAAGTGGAAACAGGTAGACTCTTTACGAGCTTTGGGTTATGTGTCTAGCGATCCGGTGTTTAGTGAATTGTATGGCAGTTTTCCAGTGAAGTATGTGTATTACCACAATACCAGTTTGAAGCAGCGGGTTCCCAAAACGGATTACCGCGGTTGGAATGGTGATGTTTATTATGGCATTGTAGGAAGAGATGCCGACTTCTTTGTGAGTGGTGATATGATGGATACGGATTTTCGTAAGGATTTGAAAAATCTGGATTTTCCTACCTTAATTATTGCAGGTAGATACGATGGAGTCTCTACGCCCGAATACAACATCCAGTACAAAACCTTTATGCCTCAGGCACAATTTGAAATGTTTGAAAGTAGTGGACACAATCCTTACCTGGAAGAGACCCAAAAATTTTATGAATTATTGGATGCTTTTTTAGAAAAGTAAGTAGTGAAGTTGTTTTAAATTTTGTAGTATATTTTTTATAAAAACCGACTTAATGCCTTCTACTCTCAAGACGAAAATCGAATTTGACATCATCATCGTTGGTGCTGGCCCCGCTGGCTGTACCACCGCCTACCAACTCTCCGGTAAAGGACTTAAAATTGCTTTAATAGACAAAGACGTTTTTCCACGGGATAAAATCTGCGGCGATGGACTAAGTCCAGATGTCATCAATCAATTGAATAGAATCAATCCAGCCTTAGCAGAAAACTTTCAAAAATTACCTCAAAAAAAAGGATGGAGTGGCGTTCGTTTTTTCGCTCCCAATTATAAGCACATAGATATTTCTTTTAAAAAGAAAACTCAATCAGCCTCTCCTGCCTTTGTCTCCAAACGCATGGATTTTGATTACTTCTTTTTTAAACAAGTACAGGACGCTCCAGATATCCATCTCTTTCAAGGCCATAAAATTACCGCTATCGAACGTTTGGAAAACGAAATTATCGTGACTAGTGATCAACAAATTTTTAGCGGTAAAGTAATCCTTGGCGCAGATGGTGCCAACTCTATCGTCAATCGAAAACTGACCGATACCAAGCTCGAAAAACACCACCATTGCGCTGGCGTCAGACAATACTATTCTGGCGTAGAAGAATTTCCCCACGATGGTATTGAACTCCATTATTACACAGACATCCTTCCGGGTTATTTTTGGATTTTTGCTTTACCCAATGGACAAGCCAATGTAGGCCTGGGAATGCTCTCCAGTGAAATCAGCAAACGTCGAGTCAACCTCAAAGAAAAATTAAAAGACATTATTGAAAACCACCCCAACATTAAAGATAGATTTGCGAATGCTAAACCAATGGAAAAAATACAGGGCTTTGGTTTACCGGTTGGTTCGAGAAAAGTAGCCTGTTCGGGAGATCGTTTTTTATTATTGGGAGATGCGGCCAGCCTCATCGATCCATTGACAGGAGAAGGTATTGGCAATGCGATTCGCAGCGGCAGGATTGCAGCAAATCATTTGCTAGAAGCCTTTGCAAAAAACCGATTCGATGCTGCGTTCAACAAACAGTACGACAAAGAAATTTATCGTAAAATGTGGACCGAACTCCGCATCAGTACTTATATCCAAAGAATGTTGAGGTATCCAAAAACGCTTAGCTTCCTAATCAACAAAGCTGCAGATAATAGATCAATGCAAGTCTTATTGACTTCTATGCTCAACGATATAGACCTGAAAAAAGAACTTCGAAAACCTTCTTTTTATTCTAGCCTTTTTTTCAACCAATCGAAAAAGCAGAAGGATTCTATTTCGCAATAATTCCGTGGCTCTCGCTTACGCTTGACCCAAGTCTTACAACTTATACCAACTTATTCTGTTACCTTGATTGGAAAGAAAAGCACACTATTCACCAAACGAATAAAACTAACAGCATGGAACCATTCAACAAAGAAGACCATTGGGAAAGAATCTACCAGACCAAAGCATTGGAAGAAGTGAGTTGGTATCAAAAAAAGCCAAGTACCTCTTTGGCTTTTGTCCAGCAATTTAAACTAAAAAAAACCGACAAAATTATTGACATCGGCGGTGGCGACAGTTTTTTTGTGGATCATCTGCTAGCGCAAGGATTCGAGGACATCACGGTACTCGACATTTCTCCCTCTGCCATAGAACGCGCTCAAAAACGATTAGGGAAAAAAGCCAATCAAGTCAAATGGATCATTGCGGATGCCTCCACCTTTGAGAGTCCAGAAAAATATGATTTCTGGCACGACCGCGCCGCTTTTCATTTTTTAACCGCAGAAGTCGACATCCAAAATTACATTAGCAAAATACAAACTTACTTAAAGCTCAATGGAATGCTCGTCATTGGCACCTTCGCGGAAGAGGGGCCCAAAAAATGCAGCGGTATAGACATCCAACAATATTCTGAAACCACCCTCGGCGAAAGACTAAAGGAGTATTTCAAAAAAATAAACTGTATCCACATCGACCATACCACTCCTTCTAATAAGATCCAAAAATTTATTTTTTGTAGCTTTCAAAAGCTAAATAGGAATTAGCACTTCCTCTTTTTCCTATAGACCATTGATTCATGAATGCTCATCGTCATTTCCTCCTCCACAAACCCGTCGGCTATCTCTCGCAATTTGTCAACAATCAAAACAAGCGAAAGAATAAAAAACTCTTGGGCCCACTCCACCCTTTTCCGGAAGGCATCATGGCGATTGGTCGCCTGGATGAAGATTCGGAAGGTTTGTTGTTTCTGACGACTGATGGGAAGTTGAGCGAGCAAGTGCGGAGTCGAAAAGTAGAGAAAGAATATTATATCCAAGTGGATGGGATCATCACTCCGGAGGCTGTTGCGGAATTGCGTTTGGGCGTCGCTATTAGTATCCGGGGAAAAGCTTATCAGACTTTACCATGTGAAGCGAAGATTTTAGATCCGGCTCCGGTTTTTGAATTGCGGGCCAAGAAGATCAGGGATGCGCGGCATGGGCCGACGAGTTGGTTGTCGGTGACGATTCGGGAAGGGAAATTTCGGCAGGTTCGGAAGATGAGTGCGGCGGTGGGCTTTCCTGTTTTGCGTTTGGTGCGGGTTCGGATTGGGGAAGTGGAGCTGGGGGGCTTGCGGGCTGGGGAGGTTTTGGAGGTGGAGAAAAAATTACTTTTTTCTGAAACGGTGTAGCGCCTTATCCTCCTTCGGCTTCGCTCAGGAGGACAAGGCTTCGCTTAGGAGGACAGAGCTTCGCTCAGAAGGACAAGGCCGCTCAGGAGGACAAGGCCGATCAGGAGGACAGGGCTTCAATCAGGAGGACAGGGCTTCGATCAGGAGCACAAGGCCGATCAGGAGCACAGGGCTTCGATCAGGAGGACAGGGCTTCGCTCAGGAGGACAGAGCTTCGCTCAGGAGCACAGGGCTTCGCTCAGGAGGACAAGGCTTCGATCAGATCCTATTCTCCAAAGCACCGCAGCCTTTGTCCTCCTGAGCGAAATGCAATGCAGCCGAAGGAGACCAAGGCTGCCATTCCCAAGAAATTTCGACCGTAGTGGAGAAATACCTCCTCAGGGAGGCCACTCCTATCAGGAAAAAACCACAAAAAGCCCCAGAGATTCCTCCAAGGCTTTTTGCATTTATATCAATCCAACTGCTCTACAAACAGCTAAACTCGCGCGCTATATACTCGCAATATCATTCCAAGTATCCACATTATAAATCGTCAGAATTTTTTCCTCCCGACTAATCATCCCTGCAAAATTCGTAGCGACGATTTTAAAATGATGATAAATCGCATTGCCGTCGGTATCTTCAACGGTCAATAAATTACTCGCCAAGCTCGTATCGACTAAGGGCACTTGGACGACCGCATCATTGGATTGGATTTCATGGATCGATTCCCAATTGCCACTGGCATTCATTTTATGAATGGCATAAGTGCCGTTGTGAACTGTTTTATTCCAGGACAAGGTGACCGTATCCAATTCGTTGGCAACATTGAGTGGGGTAGAATAATATTCCAAATCTGGAGCATCGGGATTACTACTTTCTACAATGTTGGTCATCGTGATTTTCGAAGCTTCTGATGGCGCGTATTTAGTGACTTCCATTCCGGTCTTGTCTTCATAAGTCACTTCGCGTTGGACCACGATTTTGTAAAAAAGAGGATCGCCATATGGAACATATCCCAAATCACCAAACTCATCTCTTAAAGTCCAGATTGGATCATCTACGATAGTGGTGGTGTCGATTTCGCTAACCATGTCCATCGTTCGTATCGACAAAGCATTCACTCTAGAGGTAGCTCGGTAGATGTTGACCTTTTTAATATTTTGCTGTTTGAGATAGCCGTTGATTTTCACTTCAATGGCTGGTAGAATCCCTGCACCTACGTTTTCAAGGACTGGTGTTATCTTAACGATTTCAGGAGCAGAAGGCGGAGCAGTATTTACCAGACTTATCGGACCCAGGATAGGACTGTAAGGGCTGTTTTTCATCTGCATATTGATCTCTCTGACTGCATAGAAATATTTGGCATTGGAAGCACCATCTAAACCGAAGTCTGTAAACTGCGTTTCGTGATTCGGGCTGCCAGTACCAATAACTTTTGCCATTGGTGCCATGTCAAAATCAGGATCATTGGGGCTCAACAAATAACCATTTCGATCTCTGACCACTTGCTTTTTCGGAATAGGTACATAGGAGGCATCATTGATGTATTTGTAGATAATCGGAATTTCCGTGAGTGGTACAAAGCAGTTGAAAATGATGTCGCGCATAAAACTTACCAACTCTAGCGAACCGTGGCCCATCCCGGCGGGAATGACCTCTTGATGCAAAGAAGTAATTGTCCCAAGTGGTGGTACACTTTCATTGAAATGATCATTGTGTTCAGCGATGAAGGCATTGATACTGGCAATGAATTTGGGACTATTCGGCAAAGGCATTCGCACTCCCGTCGCGTCATTAGGCAGTTTTTCAAACAAGCCACCATCCGCGGTATAATCCCAACTCAGGAAGTTGTTCCAACGATCTTGCAACCATACTGATTTTCGTTCTTCAAAAATATCCAGCATGATGCTTTCCACATTATAATCAGAAGGTCCAGTGAGATCATCTACTTTATAAATTGAAGTCAATATCTGTATATCACTGGCTCGATTGAACTGGACGGAATGCGGTTTGTGTTCATAAACCGTGGTAAAGGTATAGGAAGCTTTTCCGAAGAAATCTGGTCGCGTTGCATACAAACCACCAACTGGAAGGCGGGGCTGTTCGGGCTCTACGATTTCCTGAGCGAACATCAATACTGGCTGAGACATTTTGGAATAAAAACCTAAACCATGATCGTGTGTTCTCAATCCAAAGATGGAATAACGCACTCCTTCATCTGTCGCTGGAAGAATCGTCGTCTCTTCCAACAGGTGCGTAGGATCATGGAACAAATACGTTTTGTAACCTGGGTAATAATTGACTTGATGCGTACCGATCTGTATTTGATCGTAACCCGGATCTGAACTAAAACCTAAATCCGCAGCATATACAATTAGATCATTTGAAGTTCCAATATTTTCTGTCCGAATAACTTTTAATTCTCTACGTGGCCCATTCACATCTCCTTGTGTATGGATGCGCACTACTCCATTGTACCATTCTACTCGATGACCGGTTCCGACATTTTGAGAATGCGAAGCCAGGTTGTATCCGGTAAAAGTAATTTTATATAATCCCAAGTGAACTTCTGGTGTCCCAGTATCTCCATCATCATCTTCCTCTTTCTTTTCGATAAAAGCATTTTCATAAATACCTCTAAATTTTTGCACATGGGTTTCTACGGTACCATCTGTAATATTGATCGTTATTTCTTCTCGGTGAACCGTCGTGTGATCTATGTTCACTTTGAAGGTCATCGGGTTGGGAAGTGGCGAAGGTAAAACGGTAGAGACCATTGGATCAGGCAAACTCCAATTATCTGGTGTCAGCATATTTTCTACGGCGAGAAATAGCCCCCCCTCTCCAGGAACCGTTAATTCATTCGGAGGAATCGTAGATCCTAATTCAACGGGAAAGCCATTTTCATCATTTTTAAACACAATGAATTTTGGATAGGTCCCTGTATTATCTACTTGATGTATCAGATAATTCTCCCCATCAATAGTCAATACACTTCCGACAAAATTATCGCCATTGCCGAGGATCGACGGGATAATCACCTCGTTGGGAATTCCCCCGGTTGTTCCGCCACTGATCAGGATATATTCATCCGATTGAATATCCGCCAAAATCGGATTGGCATTACTACTCACGCTTAGAATTTTTCCGGAGACCGAAAGTGGAACTCTATTTCTAAAGAATATTTCAAAGTCTTCTCCAAATAATTCTTCTGCATCTGGCAGCTCGGCATATCCACTGACCACATCTCCGTTGATCGTGTGGTGATAATTGATTAAATCCTGACTGTGATTATACTCGAAGGTTAGTCGGATAAATGTTTTATCGGCTCCGGTCAAGGTTCCCAATTCGACCTGCTCTGGAGCAGAACTCAGCAGCAATGGACTCTCCGGCCGAATCAACACTGCATTCAAATTGCTTGGCGGTTGCAAATCATTGGTCGGAGCAATTTCCGTCTCTATGGAATGTACAATACCACTATTTCTCGCGCGACTAAACCAATTGATTCCGTAAGAACTGTAATCATGCCAGCCATCGTCTTTTTCTCGGTGTACAAATAATGGGAAGCCGGATTCTGGTATGGCAATAGAAAGCGTCTCGTTTTTCTGTTCATTCGGAACAGTGCCATCTATATTGTAATATTTTCGATCAAAGGGCAATTCGGGTTTTTTCCAATTCGGATCGGCCGTTCGCTTATATTCTATGCCAGCATATACCGGGATGGTATTTTCTGCGGAGACAAATTCATAATTGGTATAGAAGAATATTTGGTCTTCTAATTCTTCTGGTAAGTCTTCATTGAAAAGCGATAGGAAACGGGTTTTACCATCAAAAGCATAACCATCTACATCGGTAATCACTTCTGGGTTTTCCGTTCCAAGACCTTGAATAATTCCAGGAACCGGTTCTTTCAAATCTACTGGAATAGGTAGTCGATCATCAGACAAATCGGTAGGTAAAGAACAGTAAAGGTGTTGCACTTCTCGTTTCCCCAAACCATCTTCTAAATCACCGAAAGTAACATACTCTGCCAGATACATATATTGTCCGGTAAAGACAGTAGTGTTCAAATCCAATGTTCCCAGGCCAAGCATTCGAGCTACGTGATAATCTAAGGAAGCCAATTGAAGTACATACAAATTGGACAATTCAAATTCATCATCAGAAGGATCATAATCTGGATCAGACGAAGCGGCGGGATCGTTGAGCAAGAAAGTTTCTATCGCACCAGGATTGGTTGGATCATTACTCAAGTCAATATAAGTATCCACCGTATTTAGAATGCGGTTTTCGGCAGGCACTCCTGCCCCATTCCATTTATCTTTATAGTTATTGATATTTACGTAGGCATCATCATTGTAGCGTCGCCATTTTCCATTTACGGCATTCGGCGATGGCTCTAATCTTTGATGGGCGACACCCGTATCTTTGGTCAATGCATATTGGCCGATATAGCTCCAGGATTGTTTGCGGTTGGCAGCAGTAATAAAATTAGAATAAAACTCAAACTCTACAGCGCTCATAAATCCACCAGATACTTTCAATCGAATACTGCGGATATTTTCACTTAGTTGTTTCTTCCCATTGATATCAGCAGTAGGAGTTTTTGTCCGCAAAGAAGCCAACTTAGGAGCGGTCAATTTATTTTCCTCTACGGAAAGCAGTTCCATGTAAGTGGTACTATTATTCGAAGTCGTTTGAATAATAGGTGTAACGGAAAAACTTAGTTCCGTTTTATGTTCTACTTCAATCGCTTCATTTCCATAATTTTGTAAAAATCCAATAGGGTTGGTCAATGGATTAATGGTGGCGAGTACCTGTGCGTATTTATCGGCATTGAGGAAGTAAATATAAAAGGCTTCTCCTCCAATTGTATACGTCCAGGTAGCGGTCGCATTGTCTACATCGTTGGCGCGCTCTTTAAAGTCGATACTGACTTTGGTGGGAATATAAGGCGACCGATAAATGCGAACGTAATCTTCATTTTTATTAAAGTTTACTCCAGGAGTTGCGTAGTTGGCTTTTGGTAAATGATCGGCCAGCGTTCCTTTAAGCATCCACCGGAGGTGTATGCCTTTGGTGCTATCGACTCCTTGAGAACCGGCAGCTTGCAAATAAAGGTGAGAAGATTGCACCGCTGCAAATTTTGTAATCTCCAAGTCAGGACCACAGTCGCATTGTCCAAGTTCAAACAAATATTGAATGATCGAAGCTACTGCGATTCGTGCCTTCTCAAAATTGGCCATAGAGGCATTATTGATAAAGGTTTGAACATCTGCTATTTGTTCTACTAAAACACCTGGCAATTTGTACTCCGGACAAAGTTTATCAAAATCGGCAATAAAGCCTAGAATATCGATTGCACAAAAGTATTCGCCTTTCATGTCGCCTACATCATCTGGGAAACAAGTATTGTAGGAGTTAAGAATTTGATCGTGCAGATCACATACTTTTTGATCCTTTTCGCAAGGCCCTCCGGTACCGACGCCCTCGAATTCACACTCCACCTGATTGGATTTCACCAATTCTTCCAATCGCGCCATTTCGGCAAGGCATTGCTCTTTCTTCGTAAAGTATTGGATGCGTCGAGCAATTACCTCTCCAGTCGAATCTACCACATTGAAGTACCAGCGACCACTTTGGGTTTGATTTAATTCAAACCAATCAGGAGTCGATCGGATGATATTGAGTGCCAATTGCAATTCGTCATTTGCACCTTGTGGCGTGGTATATCGGGTACTACTGCTGAGAACAATTTTGTCATTCGCATCAAACAGCCTAAAGCGATATTCATCAATCCCGTCGTTGTCGATTTCATTATAAATCTCACATCTCAAATTACTCGCCGAATTATTATTAAGTGCCATGATTTTCTAATTAAGTACTTTAAAATTTAATTGTTTAGTTGATAGAACCTCTGTCTATCCCTTACAACAAGTCCAAATCTTCGATCAAGATGGTTCCTGCTTCATCAGTAGAATATTGCGGTGTCGCAGGTACGATGTAACTGGATCCATTCCAAATTTTATACAAAAACTTGAAATCATACTGACCAGGAGTAATCAACAAATTGGCACGCATGATAATCGCCTGAGAGTAATCTTTGGAATACAGTATTTTGTAAGCGGTATCCTGTGCTCCACCTGCGGTCAATACCTGAATGGTGTTCGCTACTTCTGTTAAAGGAAGCTTTGGATTATTGAAAGGTTCAGGGTTGCGAATGATGATCGCGACGATCTTCACATTGTTTGGATTGGTCGTATCCTTGACCAGGTTAAACTCTGTAGAAATCGCTTCGTCAATCGGCTCGAAACCTAAGATGCCTTCGACTACCCGATCATAAGCATGCTGATAGCTCGTGATCAATCCGTCACTCAAAGCATTGGGCGTACCAATAATGGTATCGTAAGCCGCT
>CALLVY010000235.1 GCA_938015925.1 uncultured Saprospiraceae bacterium | reverse complement strand
ATCCTGAGCCAGGATCAAACTCTCCATAGTAAATTCTTTATGTTCAGTTCTGGCCGAAACCAGAAACGACAAATCAAATTAGTTATGACTTCTGTTTGATCACTAGCTTGTCATCTTATAAATTATAATTGACTCGCTTTTTCGTTGATCTTATTTGAGTTCCTTATACTACTTTGTTTCTATTCCTAAAAACAAATTCTTTTTCTTCTCCATCAGTGTCAATGAACTTTTTTTAAAGCTAATCTTTCCGAAATACTACTTCTCGTACTTCTTCTTGATTGCTCTTTATCTTTTCGGCTTTTATACCGTTAAGCTTCAATGTTATTACGCCTTTCTTCAAAAGCGATTGCAAAGGTAAGAACTTATAATTTAACTTGCAAATTCTTATTGCATTTTTTTCAAAATAAATAAACTCTTTAATCTCTAATAAAATACGGAGAATCGAAGTTTACATTTTTGCCTAATCATCGTTTTGAAAGGCGGCTGCAAAGGTAATTTAATTCTTCTTAAGACAAAACTATTTGAGAAAAAAAGTAGATTTTTTTTTCAAGGATTATATTCTTTCAATGTTTAGGTGAAACTTAAGGCCTTGAGCTGGCATTCTGCATGCAAAAAGACTATTTTTGTAGCCATTATTTATTCAACAAGAAAAGACACCTATTCATGAAATCATTATCTGTGGATCAGATCAAAAAACAAAATTTCAGTGCGGGACCAGCAATATTACCTGCTACTGTCATTAAAGAAGCAGCTGCAGCAGTTGCGGATTGGAACGGAAGCGGACTTTCTATCCTAGAAGTATCTCACCGTGGAAAAGAATTCGTCTCTGTTTTAGAAGAAGCAGAAGCACTTACTCGTGAGTTATTGGGCCTAACTGATGACTACGCTGTATTATTCCTTACTGGAGGAGCGAGTACTCAGTTTTACATGACTTGCATGAATATTTTGGACAAAGACCAAACCGCATGCTATGTCAATACCGGAACTTGGTCTACCAAAGCGATAAAAGAAGCAAAGCTTTTTGGAAACATTGAAGAAATTGCCAGTTCAAAGGATCGCAACTTTAGCTATATTCCAAAAGGGTATGACATTCCTGATCATGCGCATTTCCTACACCTCACTAGTAACAACACTATATCAGGTACTGAATTTCATCAATTGCCTGACACCGCGGTTCCAATCGTTTGTGATATGTCTTCTAATATCTTCAGTAGACCTATAGATATTAATCGATATTCTTTGATTTATGCTGGAGCACAAAAAAACCTTGGGCCTGCTGGTACCACTTTGGTGATTATCAAAAAAGATATCCTTGGGAAAGTTGAACGTGCCATTCCTACAATGCTCAACTATCAAACACATATAGACAAAGGATCCTCTTTTAATACCCCACCGGTATATCCTATTTTTGTATCAATGCTAACGATGCGTTGGGTAAAAGCTCAGGGTGGTGTAGCTGCAATGGAGCAGAAGAATATTGCGAAGGCCAATTTACTTTATAAGGAGATTGATCGCAATCCATTATTTAAAGGAGCAGCGGCAGCGGAAGATCGCTCTCGTATGAATGTTACTTTTGTATTGGAGAAACCAGAGTTGGAAGCTGCCTTTTTGGAAGCCGCTACCAATGCAGGTTGTGTGGGCATCAAAGGCCACCGCTCTGTGGGTGGATTCCGAGCATCTATTTATAATGCCATGCCTATTGAAGGTGTACAGGTACTTGTGGATATCATGCAAGAGTTTGCTCGTCAAAATGCATAAAAAGTCAATTGGACTTTATGAAATTTCGAATTATCAAACATAATTCAATATATTGGAAAGGCTTCTCTACCAGAGAAGCCTTTCTCATTTTCAATTACACCTATAGCCACTATGAAGAAGGTACAAAAGACCTTACTAAATATTGATGGTAAACAGATCCCCGCCAAGGTTTATCATGAGCGGAGGAAAAATGTGCGCGCCAATATTGGTAAGACTGGTGCAATACTTCGCCTTCCTTTTGGCCTTAGCCAGAAAGAGGAACTCGAGTTCTTTGCTTGGTTTAAGGAATATGTGAAGGAACAATTAGATACGAATCAGGATATTCAGGAATTGTTTTTTGGGAAAGGATATAAAAATGGTGACTTACTGACTGTTGGCGAAAGACAGTATCGATTGCAAATGCAATTTACAGAACGAAAAACGCATGGGGCTAAAATTGCTAACTCTATAATTTTTTTGGAGTTGGCCAAGCATGATATTGAAAGTCATCGACAAAAAGCCATTCGACATTTATTGAGCCGAACCGTTGGGAATGATTTTTTACCAGAAATTACCCGAAGGGTTTTGGAATTGAATCAGATTCATTTTAGGCAAGATGTAAAAAGTGTCAACCTTAAATATAATTCTAGTAACTGGGGAAGCTGTTCTTCTGAAAGCAATCTCAATCTTTCTACTCGCCTACTCTTTGCTCCACAAGATGTCATCGACTATGTAATCATCCATGAATTGGCTCACCTTATTGAACTGAATCACTCTAGTCGATTTTGGAAATTAGTAGAGGATGCCATGCCGAATTATAAGGATAAAGAAGATTGGCTAAAAGAGCATGGCCCCAAGTGTGATTTCTAAGTTTCCATTAAAGTAGTTTTTTAAGTTTTTCTTCTAACCATTCCCGCTCCAACATCGTTGAGGTGGCCTCCATCTTTTTTAGAATACGATTGATTTTAGATTCATTTTTATAAGTCCCAGGATTACAAACCTGTCTTAAGAAATTGATGAAGTTATTATTCCCTTCTTGATGCGAGATAGATAATATCTTTTTTGATACCCGAAAGAGGTAAACCTTAAAGGCATCCATTTTGGATTCGAGGATTGGAGATTTTTGTTCATAATACACCTTTAACTCCAATCGCTTCGCGGCCACTTTGTAGTAGGTATCTTCTCGATATTCCTGTAAGCTTTCCAAAACTTTTTCATAGGCTCCTAAAGAGAAGTGATAATTAGCCAAATTGAACAAATAGACTTCTTCTGGGAAATCAGTTCCTACAATCTTGTCTTTGTAATTTTGTAAAAACCGCCAAACCCAATCATGGGATTTTTGTTTTAATCCCAGGTTTACCAAATTTTTCACCAAGCCCGGTTGTAGCCCACCTCTTCGAAAAAGGTAACCTTTCTCCAAATGCTTTCGGTAGAGATCAAAAAGATCTTGAGAAGACAGGTGGCCTAAATTAAACTCCCGGATACAATAGCTCCGATAAATAGCCTCCACATTAATCAATTGTTCAAAAGGAATCAATTGATCATATTTGTCTAGCAGGTAGCGAAGCTTCTCTCCTTTTTGGGGTTCTTCTTTATTCTTGAGTAAATCAAAGGCTTGATAAAAAAGATCGATGATCGGTTCTTTAGGAGCATAAATAGTTTCTATTAAAGGTAATAGTTTTTCCAACAGCTGTAGACTTTCTTTCACCTCCAAGGGCACATTAAATTGATGTTGAGCTAGCATCAGACAAGCATATTCCAATTTACTAGCGAGGTAAAACACATCAAGGCTTTCATGGGTATTCTGTAGATTCAAACCTTCCTTCCGCTTATTAAACAAAGTTTCAAATTCTGAGACCTCTCTGTCGATCAAATAAGAAGTGTAAAAATAAGCCTGGCCTCTTTGCACTGTTTTTTTCTGCTGTCGTTGCAACTGTTGAATGCTTTGTAGAAAATAAGTATTCATTGCCCGTTCTCGATAATATTTGGCTTCTCCTAAAAGTTGCTGCGTCTTTCGTTCTTCCGGGTCAGCAAATTCATAGACGATAAAAACTCTTACGACTTTGAGTAATCGCGTAATTATTTTATCTAATTTTTCAACTGCAAAATCCTGACCGGGAAAAAGCTGTGCAAAAACTTTGGCTTTGGATAAATCTGGATCTTGGAAATGAGGGAAATGTTTTTGAAGAAGTAAAAACAAATCGAGGATTTTTTGTCTTTGTTTGACTTCAATAAAATAAGGATGCTGGATAAATTTCTCCAGTCGCAAAAAAGTTTTGCGATCCAGACTACTTAAGATGGTGACCAATTTATTGGAGTGCATGACAAAAAATTGAAACAGATTGATTGAAATTAACTATTAACCCTATTCTAAAGATAGGATCAGGTGGATAACTGCTTAAAAAATGTAATGTTACAAAAGAACAAAATCTACGTAAATTACTTCATTTAGTAGTGACCGATTATTCATTTAAAACCTCTATCTACCATGAAAAAGACCAACATTCTCTCTTTCTTCCTAATCCTTGCTTTATCATTTTCTACTAATTCTCCTCTGAATGCTTTAGAACAATATATATTGAAAGAAAGTACCTTAGAAGAGATTGCCGGAAAAATCCACAGAAGTTACAACATGATCCCCTTGAGTACTATCACAATTTATCTCGAAGCCCAACTATACTATCTACCTACCAACCCCTCCATCCCTTACCCCAATCAAATCAGCCTTAGCACTTCCAGCGTCAATGATATATCACTGGAATGGCCAGAAAGCAATGATTTCTTAAGTTTTCATGGTTCTTATCTTAGTCTGTATTCAGGGGAACAAGAAAGTTTTTATTCAACAGAACCAAAATTGGAACTTCATATTCCTAACGGTTATTATTTCCATATCTATAGCTTGGCAAGTATTGGAGCTGATCAGACCAGCCAAAGTTTGGTCAATATTTTCATTGTCGATAAAGATGTTTTCAACACCTTGCCTCCTAGAAACCAAGTTCCTTCTATCTCTAGTCCGAATGCTATCAATTATAATCTGACCAATTCTCCCAATCCTTTTACGGGACACACTAGCATTCGCTTCAAACTTACGGAAGAAACGCTCACAAGCTTGCACCTTTACGATCCACAAAACCAACGCCTTTACTCCAATTTTTGGCACCAAAGCCTACTTGGCCCTGGCCTACATGAAATCCCACTTGATTTATCTCATCTACCACAGGGCACCTATTATGGTATTTTACAGGTCAATCAAGACAAAGTGTATTTGCCTTTGGTTCAATTAGCCAATTATTGACTTCAATAAACAGGGTACCCTAGCTTAAAATGTAATGGGTAAAAAAAAAGTATGAACTCATCTTTGACTCGTCAATAAGAATGCATTCTTTTATTTTTTCACCCTACTGCCAAGCTAGCAGTATAATTTTTAAACAATCATGAAATCAATTATTTCACACCCCATCTTATTATTACTATTAGGATTCACCCTCTGGTTTACCAGTTGTCAAAAAGAAGACCTTTCAGAATCATTGGAAGTTGCCCATCTCGAAGAAGACCTCCTCCAGGCAATGGTAAAAATAGACACGGTTGTTCCTATCCTCAAACCAGACCTAGTGGTTTCGATTAGAACCAATGTCACTGCAACGACCAGTCAATGTGGTCCCAATTTACCAGATGTTAGTTGTGCTGGCCAACACGCTTTTAATGCGACGGCCATAGTAACCAACATTGGCCCTGCTGCTCTACCAGCAGGAAATGTAAAAGTCAAATGGACTGTAGACAATAGTACTTCTTTTATCCAAACCACCAATCACAATGGCATCCCCGTAGGAAGATCAATCAGGGTGGTACGTCCATTTTATCTCGGAGCATGTGTCATTCCAATATCCGGTTATACTATTGTAACCATTGATGCAGAGGTTGATCCCGGCAACGAGATTGATGAAAAGAAAGAAAACAATAACACAGCAGATCCCTATGTAGCTTGCAACGGCATTTAGGTTTTCAAAGTTCAATAAATAACAAGCGCCCTTCCGATATTTTCGGAAGGGCGCTTTTATTTTCGCCAGTCAAGTAATGGTTTTTTATTCTCCTATTACTTCGAAAGCTAAGTCTGCGATTACTTCAGGGTGAAGATTTAATTTAGCAGTATACTCTCCTAATGATTTCACATCATCAGGTAGTTCAATTTTTCGTCTTGGAATATCCAATTCAAATTGCTCCTTAAGTGCTGTTGCCAATTGTAGGGCAGTAACACTACCGAAGATTTTACCACTAGTACCTGCTTTGGCACCAATTTTCAACACCTTGCCAGTAAGCTTGTTAGCCATATCCTGGTAAGTATCTTTCATTTTCAATTCTTGAGCAGATTCTCTTCTACGAAGTTCTGCCAAACGTTTGCGATTACTCACATTGGCAATCAAAGCTGCCCCTTGAGGAATCAGGTAGTTGCGACCATATCCATTTTTCACCGTTACGATGGTGTGCTTGTCTCCTACCTTATCGACATCTTTTAATAATATAATTTCCATTTTGATAAAGTTTGTCTATTAGAAAATAGTAAATCAATTAACAGCGACTCTATTTGAGTTGATCTGTTACATAAGGCAACATCGACAAGTGACGGGCTCTTTTTACAGCAGTAGCCACTTTACGTTGGTATTTGAGAGAGTTGCCAGTGATTCGGCGAGGGAGTAATTTTCCCTGGTCGTTTACAAATTGCAAAAGGAAAGAAGGATCTTTATAATCGATATACTTGATACCATATTTGCGGAAACGACAGTATTTCCGACGGGATGACCCGATATTAGGATTACTTAAAAATTTTATATCATCTCTTGAAGCCATGATTTTATATTTAGAAACCTACGAGAGGTTGATTAAACAAATTTTATTCTTCTTCTTCCGCTTTGGCTGGTGCCTTCTTAGCTGGAGCAGTTGCAACAGCAGCAGGTGCAGCTTTTTTAGCGGCAGGAGCAGGTGCAGCTGGAGCCGCAGCTTTTGCTTTACCTTTTTTCTTAGAACCGATTAAACCATTACGTTTGTCGTCGTTGTACTTTACACCATATTTATCCAGACTTACAGTCAGGAAACGCATGATGCGTTCGTCACGGCGCATGGCCAATTCGATTTTGCTAATCAAGTCTCCGTTGATCGCAGAATATTCTACACAGTAGTAGATTCCGGTAGTTCTTCGGTTGATGGGGTAAGCCAGTTGGCGCAGTCCCATTTCGTCATTATATACGATCGTTGCACCTAAGGCGGTGAGTTGGTCGATATAAGTCTTGGCTGTCGCTTTAATTTCATCGCCCGACAGAACTGGATCTACGATGAAAGTTACTTCGTAATTTCGCATTGGAATGAAGTGGTTTTATTGTGAATAAATTAAAAACGGCTGCAAAGATAGCTAAATAAAGGAGTTATTGCAAAGAAGTGGTTTAAAAAAACGAAAGAATATACCCGATTTTAGCTTGTTTTGTAAAAAAAAGCCCAAGAAGATCCTTTCACAAGAAATCCAAGGGCTATAGAAAGCTTTGTCACTATAGAAATTTGCGCTTTGCTTTTATTCAAAAAATGAAATTTCCAATTTCTGAATGAACTGTAATCATTTCCTATTCTACTAGGAACTGGAAGATTTCCCCATAGTTGCTTCGCCTACTATTTTAGCCAAAAAGATCAATCCAATCAGGTTCGGGATTGCCATGAGCGCATTGCCAATATTCCCCAAGTTCCAAACGATATTGATGTATTCGAAGCTTTCGCCCGCCAAGGGAGTCAATATGGCTCCCAAAAACAACATGATGATAAAAAGGCAGCGATAAGGAAAAATCACCCTATCTCCTCCCAGGTATTCTATACATTTTTCCCCATAGTAAGCCCAGCCAACTAAGGTAGAAATCCCAAAAAGTAAAGAAGCAATGGCAATCACCACGCCTCCCATATTGTAAGGGATGACGGAATCAAAAGCAGATTGGGTGACTAGAATACTGGTCAATGGATTTTCTCCATTTGGGCCCATCCAGGAAAGGGTTTGTTGATAAGCACCAGTGACGACAATCGTTAGAGTAGTAATAGAATTGACAAAAATAGTATCAATAAACACACTCGTCATAGCCACTAAACCATTTTCTCGGGGATCTTCTGAACTAGAAGCCCCTTGACTTATGGCCGCACTTCCCAAGCCCGCTTCATTGGACAAAACCCCGCGACTGATTCCGCTCTGGACTGCCATTCCGACGGTAGCTCCTACCACCGGTTGAAAACCAAAGGCGGATGCAAAAATCAATTTAAAGGCGCCAGGAATTTCACTAAAATTGGCGAGAATCACCCAAAGCGCAAAAACCACATAGAAAAAAATCATCGCTGGTACGAGCTTTTCAGAAAAAGCCCCTATTTGTTTGATTCCTCGGATAATCACCAAACCTACGACTCCGGCAATCGCCGCCCCAATCACATAGTAAAGATAAGCGGGTGCTTGTTCCACTCCTGAACCTCCCAAGGCCAATATGTTGATCGAATTCGCCAAAGAAGCGGCGATCGAATTGGACTGAGCCATTGTTCCACTGCCAATCAAGCAAGCGACTACGCCGCAGACGGCAAATACAGCTCCGATGAATTTGCCTAACTTCTTATTCTTAAAACCGTTTTTGGCATAATACATTGGCCCGCCTGCCATCGTCCCGTTTGGTGCGATCTCTCGATATTTTACCCCCAAAAAACCTTCTGCGTATTTTGTAGACATTCCCACGATTCCAGCGATCCACATATATACAGGTGCTCCTGGACCACCGATCGCGATGGCTGTTCCCACTCCCGCAATATTACCGTTCCCCACCGTTGCAGCCAATCCTGTCATCAAAGCAGCAAAAGGAGAAATGTCTCCTTCTCCTTCACTCGATCTTGCTTTTTCCGAAAAGGTTAATTTCAAAGCTTTCCACAGTTGGGTAAACTGAACCCCTCCAGTTCGAATACTCAAATAAATACCGGTACCTAGTAATAGAGCAATCAATTGAGGTCCCCAAAGGAAGGCGTCAATCTGTGTGGTAATTTCCAGGATCTTGTCGAAGATTTGCATAATTCATTTTGGTTTAAAAAGATAAAAGAACTTAAGTCCCATTGAAAAAATAAGTCCGACGTTTTTCATTGAATTCAAAAGAGGACTTTATTTTTTAAACAGCACTAAATACACAGTGTACTAAACAAGTCCTTACTTCGACAAAGACGATTGAGGGGCAAGGAAATACACGGGAGAAAAGGTATTTTGTAGAAATTTATTTTTTTTGTCAGATTCGCGTGGGATTTTATTTTTTCAATCGTCCTAATAAGGTAGTTTTAAACCTCTTCGATAACATTTGATTGAAATCGCGCTTATAATTATTCCTTATGCCACCAAAGAAATTAGAATCCTTGAGCGATGAAGCCCTTTTGGGGCTTTGGTGGTCTGGTGAGGAGGAGGCAGGGAAATACTTATGTGATCGACACCATGATCTAGTGCATATGATCGCTTTAGGTTTTGTAAAAAACCAAACAGATGCTCAAGACATTTGCCAGGAAGTGTGGAGTTCTATTTTTAAGACACAGCAGCAAAACATTAAGAACTTAAGAGCCTGGATACAAGCAACCACAAAAAATAAATGCATTGATTTTGGGCGAAAGAAATGGAATACTTCCGTTACAAAAATAGATTTCAATGATTTCCAAAAACTAAGTCCTGAGCAGAACCCTGAACAAAAAATGATCGCCCAGGATCAATCCCAAAAGGTGGATGAAATCATTGATCTATTGCCTCCCCTTCAAGCTAAATTTTTCCGACTACGAGTTATCCAAAATTTGTCTTACCAAGAGATTGCGAAGCAACACAATGCGAGTACAAGAGCTGTGGAAGGACAAGTACAACGAGCGAAATTAAAATTGAAAAAATACCGAGAGAGTGGTATCCTTAAAAATCTGAGAGGAATATGAATAGCAATTGGCCATATGACCTACAACATTTATTAGCTTATGTAGAGAACAGGCTCTCTGCAGAAGAAGACCTTCTTTTGGCGAAAGCCATTCAGAAAGACGAACAACTTCGAATGGTCGTTGAAGGAATCGAATGGTATCAGATGAGCGAAAGCGAGGTGTCTCTGGAAGAGTATTTAAAACAATCCAAAAAAGAATTGTGGGATAAACTGGCGACCTATCCGGCTCCTAAAAAGACAGCGCTTTCTGGAAGTGAAAAATCTTTTAAGCTTTGGGTGCTTGAAAAAAAACTACATCTTCCAGCTTTGGCTTTACTAGTGCTTTATGGTTTAGTTTTAGGACTTTTTCTAAAAAATTCTACTTTAGAAACTGCCAAACTATTAAAACAATCCACTTATATATTCCAAGTCCTCGTCTTGACTATCGCCACTGTTTTCTTTCTAAAATCCGAACCCAAAATCCTTTCTTCTATCAAATATTATCGAGCGACTTTAGCTCGTCGTCAAATGTGGGGACTTTTTAGAAAATTGACCTTCTCCTGGATTTTTCTTTACGTGGCACTCATCATTTTTTCAATTGAAGAAAGTACGGCTTATTCCATCCTAATATTTAATGCCCTCAACAATCTCACAATTGTCTACCTCTATCTTTGCTACCACTGTTTAAATACAGAATCTATTGATGTAAAAGAAAACCTAAGTGTAATTCCATCCAAGAGAAAAATAGATACAGCTATTGAAAAACCTATCGAAACTAAAAAGAGACGGGGCTTATCCCTAGTGATTTTATTCTTAGCGCTTGAATGGTTTTTGTGTGAACGCTTTCCTACATCGGAACAAGATTTCCATTTACTCTTTGGTATTTTTTCGGGCTTATTTTGTATGGCTTTTACGACTCAGTTGGTTGGTCGGATTGGAAGTAAATTTTTGAGTACAGAAAAGATGGCGATCATTTGTCTTTCCTTTTACGCGGGTATTCAACCTTTATTGGTTTTTATATTTCCGGTAGATGATTACTCTCTTTTCAGTGGAGCCTTTGCGGGAGTATTGGAAAACATCATTTCGATGGGACTGGTTTTTTATGCCTTGTTTGGAAAAATCCTTTTGCTCGCTTTTGTCTCCTGGAGTATCGACACCAATCGCATCATCAAATACCTCATCCAGAGTAAAGCACTGGCGGATCAAGGCGAAGAAACAGAGTTGATTGAGATCAATGAAGATTTGGCCTTGGAGCATAAAAATCCGATGTAGTTTCCCCAAAAAAAAATGGTCGATTGATAAAACATTTTCACCAATCGACCATTTCCCTTTACTCTTAAAAAATCCTATCGCTTCACCGCAACCGTCATCACCGGATCATAATCGCCCTTAATCACCGGGCTCTGACGCATCCCCGTATAAGACCGTACATTGCCATGAATAAAATCAAAAAGCTCTTGTACACTCACCACGTCATCTTGATCATTATCCGCTTCGCCTTTCAATCCTCTAATCAAAAAATGACTGAATACGCCTTGGCGTAAACCGCTAGACTCCAAAGAGGTTTCATCAGACTTGGAAGACATAATCAATGCCGTTCCAGCGTCTGCCTGAGCAAGGGTTTTGTAATAGCTCGCCAAGGCATTTTCTACCGTACCACTCTTCATTGCAAATAGACTTCCAGAGTGGCAAGCATCAGCAATACAAAGTTTGTATTTGGCAGGGCTATTGGCAAAGATAGAATTGATTTCTTCGTGAAATAGTTTATTGTTGTAACCATCAAAGTCGATGGGTAGGAACGAGCCCTTCAAGCCATGTCCAGAGAAATAAAGCATCACCAAATCATTTGGTCCAGCCTGACCAAAAACCTCATCCATCGTTTTGGTAATTTTAGCCTTAGTCGCATCTTCATCTACCAGCACTCGGATTTGATCATCTGCCAAGGCACCTCCTTCCGGGCTCTTGAGAAAGGCATACATCCGGTAAGCATCATCATCCGTATAGCGCAACACTGGCATGTGACTATAAGAAGCGATTCCAATAACTACGGCCCATACTTTTATCTCAGAAGCTTTTTTGGGCGCTCCTTCTAAAATCACTTGACTTGCTTTATCAGCAGCACTAAATATGGAAGTTTTTTCTTTGGGCTCCACAGCGGGTGTTTCGGCTTCCGCCAAAATTTCCTCTGAAAGACTACTGACGTCCGCTTTACTTAGGAAAGTACCATCCTGCCATTCTCCAGCGACTTTTTTACCATCTTTTAGGTGTAGAATACCCAGACCATTAAAGCTACCATCTTCCCAAAAGCCATCATAATATTCTCCATCCGCATAATGGCAAATTCCTCTTCCTGCAGCTAAACCATCTTTAAAACGGCCAACATATTTAGCCGCTCCATCTTTATAAATATAGGTTCCCGTACCATTGGTACAATCACCAGCAATACAACCTTCCTGTCCCAGCGATTCCCAATTTTCTCCATAAAATTCACCTTCCACCCATTCTCCAGCGGTTTTGGTACCATCGGCATAAAAGAATACGCCTTTTCCATGAGAATAATTATTGCGAAAAGCACCAACGTATTTATCACCATTTAGGTAAAAAAAAGTGCCTTGTCCATTTAGGTGTCCACCGGAGAAATCGCCTTCGTATTTACTTCCATCTGCGTAAGCAAAGACCCCTTCGCCGTTTTTACAATCTCCTGAGATACAGCCGGTTTGAATATTGGTTCCATCGTCTTCTTCCTCTCCTTTAGCTGCCCAAGTATCTTCAAGCACCTCTCCTTGTTCATTTAACATTTGTCCTTTTAGCCAAGAACCTACAAATTTAGTCCCATCAGGATAAGTCTTCGTTCCCTTTCCTTCGGGGTAACGGTGCTTCCATTGGCCCGTATATCGACTTCCATTGGTGTAATAGCATATTCCTACGCCGTGTATTTCTCCATCTTTAAAATCTCCGACGTATTTGGCGCCGCTGGGATACACGTAAGTTCCCTTGCCATTTTGGCAATCGCCCTTGACACATTGAGCAGAAAGATTGAAGGAAACAAAAAGGCTGGATAGTAAAACCAATAAAGTTGCGAACTTTTTCATA
>CALLVY010000234.1 GCA_938015925.1 uncultured Saprospiraceae bacterium | reverse complement strand
TGAGCGACTTTTATTCTTATCCATCGTTAAAAAGCCTCGCCGATGCTAGGCATCGCCTTGAGCCACCCGTCCGCTTTTCGGTTC
The DNA here is from genome assembly GCA_938015925.1 of uncultured Saprospiraceae bacterium. Taxonomy (GTDB): domain Bacteria; phylum Bacteroidota; class Bacteroidia; order Chitinophagales; family Saprospiraceae; genus CALLVY01. Next base: position 4,958 of record CALLVY010000234.1, on the reverse strand, counting down.
ACGAGCCTTGCTCGTTCATGCCTCGGCTAAAAACAAAATTCATCTCAAACCGACAACGGAGGTTCAAGAGGTACGAACTAATTTATTGGTAACACAATTTTGACCACCTGCTTAAGATAAGTGCTTGGGCACTTTCTGTTCTTTTGACGTTATTTTTTACAAAGGTTTATTTTTCGCTCAAAAAATCAATTGATAAAATAGTCACGAAACAGACCAATAATACTTCAATAGCTTTTCTTCTTCAGCGGAAAATAAAGCCTTTATTAAGCTCCCAACTAAGGAATCATTTTTTACTCATTAGAAAACAATAAACGCTCTTAAAGTCGCGACTTATCTTTTCAATAAATTGATATAAGGACAACTCTTAATCTATTTTTCCACCATGTCACATTTCTTACACCACTATTTTACTCAAAAAGAAAATAAGCATTTTTAGAAGCAGGATGGCCTTCTATTTGATCTCTATAATTTACTTCCCATGATTATAGATTCCAAAACCTAATTGAACAGTGTCATTGTCCATTTTATCAATTATCCTACTTTTAAATTTTGTCTTGCTAATCTTTTTAGCAATAAAGTTAACGCTAATTGAAAGAGGGAATCTTATTTTTCAGTTAGCTAGCGTGACTATGTTAAGTACAGCTTGTTTGACTTTGCTAGAGTTTGGTATAATGTTAACAGGGACTAAAGAAAACATAATTTTCTACTCTCAATTGACTCAAGTTCTTCAATTATCTGTATCCTATATTGCCCTCATTTCCACCTTGTTTTTTTGCAAGCCTTTTTCGGATGCCAATCAAAAATATCTCAAAGCAGGCCTTGCCCTATTTGGAATACCTTTCTTATATCTGTCTTTTCATATTCTATCTGGAAACTTTTCGATGATTATCAATAGTGTGGAAAAAAACCACATTTGGTATCATCAAATTAAAACCGATGGTTTTCAAGTTGGCCTCTTTTTCTTTTGGATTTTATCTTGCGCCAGCATTATAATTCTTTCTTTTATTTCTGCCTACCTAAATGAAACTAATCAAAGGAAAAAAAATTGGTTCCTTTATTTATCCTTTTTCCAATTTTTAAATACGGGCACCTTAGTAATCGTATTTCTATTGTATTCCCAAAATTCTTTTGTTCCTTTTTTAACGTCGATTCCACTTACCTTTTCTGCCATTCTGATGAGTTGGACTTTTAGTAATTTCCAATTATTCAAGATCAATCCAGCTTCCGCATTTGACAATATTGTAGAGAACATGTCGAATCTGGTAATCATTACGGACACGAATTTTTTAATAAATTTCACCAATAAAACAGCTTTAGATTATTTGTCTATCAATACAAAAAAACTACAAAATCGACCTATTGATATTCTAAGGAAAAACATAGACATATCGGATATCACTAGACTAAAAGAACAATGTGCCCATCTAGGTCGCCATGACTTTTTTCAGGAAGAACTCCTGCTGACGATAGAAGGACAGTCTCATCATTTTCAATTTAACTTCTCTCCCATTTACAACCAGCAAAATCGAAAAACGGGATATCTTCTTTTGGGAAATGATCTGACTTATTACAAATCATCTACCGCACAGTTGGAGGAGCAAACCCAGATGTTAGAGGAATCAAATATGGAGTTAGAACGCTTTGCATATATCGCATCGCATGACTTAAAAACACCACTCCGAAATGTAGTCAGTTTTCTCAATCTTATCGAAAGAAAAATGGAAAAATATCAAGACAAGGAGTTACAAGATTTTATCGGTATGGCTCGACAAGGTGCGGATCAAATGTATACACTTATTCAGGATGTACTTGAATATTCTCAATTGAAAAAGATAAATTCAGAACCACAAAAAATCAATCTAAACCATGTCATGCAAAAGGTAATCAACAATCTTGGCGAAGCGCTGTATAAAAACAATCTGGATATCTCGATAGATCACCTGCCCGTCATCAAGGTACAGGAAGCTCATATCATTCAGGTTTTTCAAAACTTAATTGAAAACGGACTAAAATACAACGAAAATAAAAATCCAAGGGTACAAGTCATTTACCACAATCTAGAGGATCAACATCTTTTTGAAATCAAAGACAATGGGATTGGGATTGATCTAAAATATCAAAATCAGATATTTGAAATGTTTAAACGCTTGCACAATTCGACAGAATATTCAGGTTCTGGAATAGGTTTGGCTATTTGTAAAAAAATCATCCAAGCCAATGATGGGCGTATCTGGTTGGCCTCAGAAGAAGGAAAAGGAAGTAGCTTCTTTTTCTCCTGGCCTATTTCTGAATCCTCAATGCCAAAGAAAGTTCAACAACAATTCGTTGAACTAGATTAATACATAGAAGTTGTTTAAAAAGAGGCCAATAAAGTAATTTCCTAAAGCAATGAAATTTACTTATGCCGCAAGGATTTGCAGAAAAAATTGGCTTTCCCCTAGCTCTTTTCTATCTTGCGACCAATGAATAAAGTGAATTTTAATGGTCAAATTTCTCCTTCCTCCAGCCCTATATTTCAGGTAAGCAACCGAGCCTTTAATTATGGCGACGGCCTTTTTGAAACCATGCGCATTAGCGAAGGTAAAATTCTCTTTTTAAGCAAACACTGGGAGCGGCTAAACAAGAGCATGAAAATGCTACACCTTCATTGGCCCAATGACTTTACTATCGAAGATTTCAAGCAAGAGTGCCTAAAGATTTATCCGCAAAAAGGAGATTTCCGCGTTAGATTTACTGCATGGAGAGCCGGTACTGGCCTTTATACGCCCAATAGTCAGGAAACCCATTTCCTCGTAAGCGGAAACCCTTTAGACAGCGCTCCCTACCCTTTCAACTCACAAGGATTAAGTTTACACCGCTTTACAGAAAAAGCCATTCATCCAGATCGCTACTCTTGGATCAAATCCACCAATGCCTTGATTTATGTCTTAGCAGGAATCGCCAAGCAAGCTTCTGATTGGGAAGATTGTCTAATCCTAAACACCCAGGGAAGAATTGCAGAAGCCAGTAGTTCCAATATTTTTTTGATAAAAGGCAAATCACTCATTAGTCCTCCGCTCTCCGAAGGAGGCATTGCAGGAATCGTTCGTGGCGTTTTATTGGAAGAAGCTAGCCATGCGGGATTTTTGGTAGAAGAAAAAAGTATTGATGAAACAGCACTTTTAGCCGCAGATGAGGTATTTTTAAGCAATAGTATTGCCGGAATAAAATGGGTAGGTCAGTACAAAAATAGTACCTTTGGGCAAGAAAAGAGTCGGCAACTCCATTCCTTATTATCAAAAACAGCGAAAAAAAGTACCTAATAAAAGATGAAAAAAATTCTGGTAGCCAATCGAGGAGAAATTGCCCTACGGGTAATGAAAAGTATTCGTAAAATGGGCATTAAAACGGTCGCTGTTTATTCAGAAGCGGACCGCCTTGCACCCCATGTCAAATATGCAGATGAAGCCATTTTATTGGGTCCTCCACCTTCCAACCAATCTTATTTATTGGGGGATAAAATCATCGAAGAAGCTTTAAAAATTGGAGTTGATGGCATCCATCCTGGTTATGGTTTTTTGAGTGAAAATGCGGCTTTTGCCAGAGCGGTTGTAAAAGCTGGTATTACTTTTATCGGCCCGAGTCCAGAGTCGATGGAAGTGATGGGTTCCAAATTGGCCGCCAAGGATGCCGTAAAAAATTATAATATCCCAATGGTTCCTGGTATTGATGAAGCCATTGAAGATCCAGAGAAGGCAAAAATCATCGCCAAAGAAATTGGTTTTCCTATTCTCATTAAAGCTTCGGCTGGAGGAGGTGGAAAGGGAATGCGAATCGTAGAAAATGTAGAGGAGCTGGAAGAACAAATGGAGCGCGCCATTAGCGAGGCAATCTCTTCTTTTGGGGATGGTGCGGTATTTATCGAAAAATACATCACTTCGCCACGACATATAGAAATTCAAATATTAGCAGATGAACACGGCAATACCTATTCGCTTTTCGAAAGAGAATGTAGTATTCAAAGACGCCATCAAAAAGTAGTCGAAGAAGCACCCTCCGGCGTTCTTACTCCAGCGGTACGGGCAGCTATGGGCGCAGATGCGGTTAAGGTCGCCGAGGCTTGTAATTATGTAGGTGCGGGTACGGTTGAGTTTTTGATCGATTCGGAGCTCAATTATTATTTCCTCGAAATGAACACCCGACTGCAAGTGGAACATCCGGTTACGGAATGGATCACGGGGATTGATTTGGTGGAACAACAAATTCGGGTCGCACGTGGAGAAGCTTTGGCTTTTTCGGAGGAAGATCTTAAAATCACTGGCCATGCCATGGAGCTAAGAATCTATGCCGAAGATCCTATGAATGGATTTTTGCCTAGCGTAGGGACACTCGACGTTTTCCAATTTCCTGAAGGTCCCAATATCCGACTAGATAGTGGCTATACGGAAGGAATGGAAATTCCAATTTATTATGATCCCATGATTGCCAAATTGGTAACTTATGGAGATACCCGGGAAGCAGCTTGCGATCAAATGCGTGCCGCAATTCGTCAATTCAAAATCGAAGGACTGGCCACTACCCTGCTCTTTGGCCAATTTGTCTTTCAGCATGAAGCTTTTTTGAGTGCGCAGTTTGATACCGGATTTGTAAAGCAATACTTTCAACCGGAAATGTTGTTGGAAGAAAAAAAGAAGGAAGCGGAGGTTGCCGCGGCTTTTGCTATTTGGTTGCAGGAAGCAGACAATAAAAAATTGAAAGTTCCGGCTAATGCTGAAAGCTCTTGGAGTAAGAGGAAAGGTTAATATGCTGTTTCTTAGTTTCCATCTTAGTACACCGTGTACTAAGTACACTGTGTAATAAATAATTTTGCATTTTGAAAGTGCCTTTTGAAGTAATACTGCGTTATTCATCAGTCATTTAGCTACGGCTAGCAGCCCGTCCGCTTCGCGGTTCAGGAACATACGTTCCTTCATCTTCTT
>CALLVY010000233.1 GCA_938015925.1 uncultured Saprospiraceae bacterium | reverse complement strand
TAGACTATCACCATCAAAACCAAAAAATTATGTTAGCAGGACATTATACGACAGCCTTAATCGCCTATCAGAAATTCCCCAAGGGAACCTTACTCTACTTCATCATTGCTTCCCAATTGCAGGATTTATTATGGTTCGCCTTTCATTATTTGGGTTTAGAGGAGACTGGACCTAGTGATGTATTCAACACCACTTTAAGTAATATGACGGTTGATATGCTCTATAGCCATGATTTGATCCCTCAGATTTTTTGGCTCTTGATCATCTTCCTGATCGGAAAACTTATCTTTAAAAGCACTCCAATTGGCTTGGCGGGGGCGGCTTTAGTTTTGGGACATTTTGTACTCGATTTCTTTTCCGGTCATCCACACCACCTTTTTGGCGCAGGCACTCAGGATGTAGCGCTAGGACTGTATGCGACCAATGTTTATCTCGCTATTGGCATAGAAGCCTTTTTTATTATTATAGCGCTCGGGTATTTCTTTCTCCAAGATACTAAAAATAGCATTCAGCGTACTTCGAAAAATAAAGCGGCTATTATTGGTTTGTTTGCCTTTGGGGTCTCCTTTATGCTAATGATTGCGACCACTTCTTTTAGAGAGTGGTTTGGCATCCCGGAGATTGACTTTGGTTTCAATTCAAATGTACCGACCTTGGTCATGACCTACATTGGGATGATTCTATATTTGAATTATTTTGTACCTCAATACACGGTAAACAAGAAGTAGTAGACTAAATAATTTTAGTCCTAAATACTAATTCGGATAATAAGTAAATCGACCATATTGCCGCTAGACAGTATGGTCGATTTTATATTGAATCCTCGAGAATGGCTTATTGCTAATTTTGTTTTTTATTAAAAAAAAACGAGCATCAGTTATAAATACTCGATAATCTTTTCCGCAAAAGCAATCAATTCTTCCTCCCCAAAAAAACAAGGCACCTCAGTACTACTCAGGTATGCTGCATAAATCACAAAAGCAATATTTTTATACTGCACATGCAAATCTTTATTGCTTCGACTCAATGATTTTAAATCCGTCTCATGCGTATCCAAAAAAGGCAGCATCTCCAAGATTGGACAAGCTTGTTATTGTCCCTTTTTTATAATTACTCTTGTTTAAATTAAAATGCATCTCTGCCAAGGCAGCAGAACCTTTTAGGGTAAATTGTATTTTTAAATCTTGCTCCTGTTTGTCTCCTTTAGTTTGGAAAGCAAAAATGCAGCCTGAACCATTGTAGCTGGGCAATGCGGAGTCTGTAAAGCAAAGTCCGGAGTAATCTCCTTTCTTGAAAAAAGTGGCGCAATCGAAGTTTTCGATTTTTGCGACAGCCGCTTTACTTTCCTTTTTGTCCGTTTTAGCTTTGGTACCTGTATTGGCGACCTCTTTACAACTTAAAAGAAGGGCGAATGAAAATAGAATAAAAGTGATTCGTTTCATTTTCGATGGATTAAAGTCCCATGTTTTGATAAGCATTGGAATTGATTTTCAGGTTGGACGCTTCAATGGATAAGCAATTCATAATAATGGTTTGTGCTTTCTTCTTAGAGTGGTCGATCATTTCCATTTCCATAGCCCAGCCATCAAGGTCTTTCATCCAGGTTTGTTGATTGCTTTTGTTTTGCTTGATGGAATAGAAGTCACTTGGAAAACGAATGTCGACCTCTTGGGTCACCCAGATGGTGGATGTTATATCTTCTTCGGTCATTTTGTATTCCTGACAGTTATAGCCTAGTATTTTTTTAGTATTTCCGGTCGCCTGAATTTCAAAAGGATTTTCCTCGGTCGCCTCTTCAGTTTTCATATTTACGCCCATTTTTATTTTTTGACCGTCCTGCTTGGTGAAGAGTAGAGCTTAACTTTGAAAAAATAGTGCTGCGGAGTATTGCTGTATATAAGAAATCAAGTCAAAAAAAAGAACCTTAAGATTTATCTTAAGGTTCTTTTTCTTTTTAAAATTTCTTAGAAAGATCAAATAAGGCTTGTGCAAATTGCTTATCAAAAGCTTTTCGATCTTGTATGTATTTTTGCTGGACTTGTCCAACGATCTCTTTTGGTAATTTACTGACATCAAGATTGTAATCTTCAACAATCTTTCTAAGCCCCGTACTGGCTTGTCTCCTTTTGGGCTCTTCTACTTTTTTAAGAATCTGGTCAAAAATCGAAGAAGGAGCGGTCTCTACATTAGGATCTTTTTTGTTTTCTCTTTTAGCTCCTTGTATTTCCTTTTTGATAAGGTCAAGTATACCATGTGGAGATTTACCTTTGGAAACTCTTTTTTGTTTGGTTTTTTGATCTAAAGCGTTTAGTTTCGATTTTAGTAAATCAAAAACATTCTTATCGACAGTAGCTTCATTGGGATTCGCTTTATTCTGCGATTGAACATCATTGATTGTCTTTAAAATCGTGCTTAAAATATTGGCCATAGTGGTAGATTTTGTAATTGTTACAAGATGGTAACAAACTTAGGACTTAAAAATACTTATTAAGACACTTTTTAGGGGAGATTTTTTTTTCTTGCTTAATTGATCTCTAGCTAATAATTGGGTTTTGCATGGGCCTGGTAAACTTGGGGAATACTATATTTACATTCTCGCACTTTAGATGGAAGGAATGGAAGTCCTACTAATTTAGAACAGAAAGGCAAATGGAAATGAGGAGTGGAGGAGTTGATTTTTTATTGTAATTTTAATCGGTGTTGGAGGAGGAGGAAGGTGAATTTCCTGTTTAATGATATCTCCATGACTACCACTATTAATAAAGAAGGAATCAATTATCATTTTAATTAGCAATTTTTCCTTTGTTAGTCCGCAGAATCAAAAAACAACAATGATAAAAATATTTAGAAGTATTCGTCAAAAAATGTTGGTAGAAAAAAAGTTTAGCAATTATTTAATCTATGCCATTGGAGAGATCATTCTAGTTGTCATTGGAATTCTAATCGCTCTGCAAATCAACACTGCAAATCAAAATCGGCAGCGGGAAAAATTGGAAAAAGTTTTACTGAAACAAGTGAAATCCGAATTAATAAATATTTACGGCGACATATGGAGTGATTCAGAGCGTCTGAAACTTGCAGCTAAAAGTAATCTTGAAATCCAAAAAATTATAGCACAGGATGTCCCATACTCAGATAGTATGTGTTTTGATTTTCATTGGATAAAAATGGATGAGTATATTTATCCCATCAGCGCTGCCTACAGCAAACTCAAAGAAGAAGGGCTGGATATTATTCAGAACGATTCCATTCGCTTTTATCTGCAAATACTCTATGAAGGTCAGTTCCCGCGTTTAATGAAAAATAATTCATTCACCCCAGATATCTCAGAAACCCTGAATGAGTATTATCTTAATGCTTTTAAACCCAATACCGATCTGAGTCTAAAATTTAATGCTCAACTGGCGAATGATACCCTAGGTGGCGTTTTTTTTACGAACCAAGCTTATAACTATCCTGACTTAGACGATAATACTACGGTTGGGTATGTTCCATTGGATTTTGAGCGATTAAAAAAAGATACAAAGTTCCACATGCTCTTGGATCAAACAAAGCAATATAGAGATTACAAATTAAGGCGTTATTCCTATACCGTAATGGGAATTAAAGAGGTAATTATTGTTATAGATAGAGAATTAGGAGCGGATGCGCAATAATTAAAAGAAAAAAATCACTTCGCAAATAATTATGAATCAGCATCTACTTTCGATCACCTGCATCTTTTCTATAAACCTTCCTACTCAAAACCTCAATTTTTTTATTCTTGTTGGTCAATCTAACATACAAGGAGATGGAGCTATCAAGGGAGCTTGTTTTTAAAGGGCAATAAGAATGTAAAATAAAGGTTAATTAATTGAATAGGCTTTGTTGTTTAGTTGACAAATAAAATATGAAAAAACTAAAGAAAAGGAATAGGCTCCTGCAAAATACGCTAGCTAAAGAAAGCATCATCAAAACACTAAATTGCATATTAATTGTGGCAGCTATTTTTTCCTGCCAGCCTACGACTGCACAAGTAGCTGTGCCTCCACCGCCTCCACTGCCTCCACCGATTGACTCCATTCCCGCTGCTATACTCGCAGAAGAATTCGAGTTTTTAAAAGAAGCTCCCATGTTCCCTGGTTGCGAAGATCAATTAACTGATCTCGCAAAGAAAGAATGTGCCAAGGAAAAAATGTGGACTTATATTTATGCCAATTTAGAATACCCAAAGGAAGCAATAGAAAAGGAGATTGAAGGAACCGTAGTCCTGTGCGTATCCATAAATAAAGAAGGTCGGATGGATGATTTACGAATAAAAAAAGATATTGGTGCCGGCTGTGGTAAAGAAGCCATTCGTGTTGTAGAATCTTTAAATAAAATTATCATCAAAAGGGGATGGACGCCAGGGAAAGCTCGTGGTGATTTGGTGACTTACTATATTTTATTGCCCATAATGTTTGAATTGGATTAAGTTAAAGCAAAAACGATATGAAACTAAGCCAGACTAAATTTTTAATTTTTATTTCTTTCTTTTTTACTCCATTTTTTTTGATGGCACAATTCGGTGAATCGCTAATCCCTTTTGAACAGGATGGATTATGGGGGTATATGAATTTGGAAAAAAATATTGTCGTGGAGGCCAAATTTACCGAAGCTTATCCAATTATTTACGGAAGAGGAAGGGTAAAGTACAAGGAGAAATATGGTTTCGTAAATAGAGCTGGAGAAATAGTCATAAAAGCTAAATATAAAGAAGCAGAAGATTTTACCATGAATGGATCGAATGTAATAAAGGGTAAGAAGCAACTAAGAATAGATACCTTGGGGGAAATCAACAGAAGTTGGCTTATGGCTTGTGGCTTTGGATCAGATTGCATTGACTTAATGCCGTTGAGGTCGCACCCAATAATTAAAAAAGGAAATCTATATGGGCTTCAATTAAGAAAAGAAGTGGTCCAATCGAATGGTCAGGTTGAGCTATTGTTGGATACTTTAGAAATAGAATATGATTCCATATTTCCTTTATATTATGGAATGATTTGTTTTAAGAAAAATGGAAAATACGGTTTGATTGATAGATCAATTTTTCAGTTGGGGGCGAAAAAAACCAAGGAGCTGTTAGAAATTAGATTTGAAGATTTTTTAGTCTTTCCTTGTTACGAAGTTGCCAATGGGATTAAAAATATAATGGCCTTAAAGTCAAATGGTAAGTGGGGGATTGTTTATCTAAATAGTGGTTGGTTTGATTTTAGAACCAAAGAAGACAAAGGCAAATATAGATACGAGAGCATCGGCTCCTTGGGGAGGGGTTATTTGATTGTCGAATACAAGCCTGATCAGTTTGGTGTTATTGATTTTATGGGGAAGGAATATTTTAGGGAGGATTGAATGCAGGCTTTGTTTATTTCGATTTCTTTTACTTTACAAAACTGACAAATCTTTCTAGCTCACCTCGAAAATCATAGAAAACGAGGCTCTTGGTTGACGGATCAAAACATTATGCAATTATTAAAAAGAAAAAGAAAATGGATTGGCTAAAAGGAGGACCCTATTATGAATTGAGTTTTTTGATGCGAAATAAAATAGATAAGGATCGTTTAATAAAAGAGCTTCTGGCAAATTTGGTGGATGACTTAGGCGTAAAGATAATAAGGACTTCACAAGAATTAAAAGAAGAAATCAACACGTTTGTGGAAGGAGAACAAGAAGACGATAAGCTGCGGAGAAAAATAGATGTCAATACCCAAATTGAAATCTCTGGCTCTAGAAAATCAAGATTGTATATTGCAGAATTATCCCACGATTTGCTAATTGTAAATTTTTGGTTTTTTGGAAGTGAACACGATTCCAAGGAATGGGATCAGCAGGGAATTAGAAAAGAGGACAAACAAAAATTTAAAGATTTTTTCAAAATGACCCAAGAAATTGTAACTCCAATTCTTGGAACAATTGCTTATGAAGAAGATTGCAGTGCATTGTTTGAAACAGCAGCAGATTATCCCAACGAATTTTATAAGTTAGAAAACTTAAAAATAGAGAAAATCAGAGAAAGAGTTACCAGGAGTACAGGAGACTTTGAATATTGTTGGATAAGGGGAGACGAATTTGGAGAGGTAGAAGATGTTGAGATAGAAATGGGATAGAGTGATTTGTGTTGCTGAGTGTTTATTATTCGACCCGACTTTTCTTCACCAAAGTAGCTTTCGTATAGCCCCATCGTTCCTATCCAATGTCAAAAAAATAAAATGAAAAAAACAAGCTTCCTTCTACTATTTTTCTGTGCCTTCCTCCATGCGGAATGCCAGCATTTGATTCCCTATAAAAAAGGCGACCTGTTTGGGTATTCCACCATGGATGGGAAAATGGCCATTGATCCAATTTATGAAAAAGCGGAACTCTTTAACCCAAAAGGCTATGCCATCGTTAGCAGAGAAGGGAAGGAGTCACTCGTGGATACCTTAGGCAAGGTGATGGTGGTGCCTGGTTTAGAAGAATATGAAGGAAAGTTTGATTTGCTGGATGGGGCTTATGGGAAATATTACCGATTCAAAGTAGGGGAGTATGCGGGGATTTTGGATAGCACTCTGGCAGTGGTTTGTAAGGAAATATGCTTTTCTGTGAATCAGGTGAAAGGGGGGCAATATTTTATTGTACGGAAAAAGGTAGCTGGTAAAAGTGTGAATGGACTGGTAGATAAAAAAGGAGATTTAATAATAGCTTTTGAAGAAGGAACGATTGGAGTATACTCTTTTTTTGAAAAGGACAAACCTTCGATATTTTATCGACAGAGAAAGGGGAAGTATCAGTTTTATGATAAGCATAAGCAGGCGATTTTGGATACTGGATATACTAAAATAAATGTTGTCCTCGGCGAATCGGAAGGATTAATATTGTGTTATAGAGGAGAAGAACTCGATGTTTATGATGATCAATTCAATTTATTGTATGCCGATTTTAACCTAAATGCTTTTAGAGCTGTTGCGGACTTTCAAAAGATTCTTGATGATGGGAAGATTAAAAAGAAGGCACTCGCGAAGTTATTTAAAACGAACTATAAGGTAGATTGTTGGAGTTCGGTCAACATCACCAATTGTATTTGTATTGATAGTAGAGATAAGATAAAAAAGCATAGAGTCTATGTAAATGGTAAGGCAATATTGCAAGAGGAAGAGCAATTTCTACATGTCAGGAAAGATCTTAATTTAATCTTCTATAAGCAAGGGGATGAAAAGGGAGTCAGAAATATAAAGAACAAAGAGGTCTTGCCCTTAGGAAAGCATAGTCCATTGTCTGCTTATGGTATCCGTAGGTTGTTGGTAAGAAAAGGAAATGATTTTCAATTTTATACGATTGACGGAGAAAAAATAGATAAGCTGAATTATTCCTTTGCGAATGGTTTTTCCTTACGTAGAAAAACGGCTCCTGAGTATGCCTTTCACAATGGAAATGGAGAGCCACTTACTGCCTTTGTATACGATACCATTTTTTTAAGCAAAGCGCCGGATTTGTTTTTTGCTAAAAAAGGGAACCACTATTTTTTATTAGATACTTTAGGAATGGAAGTGAAAAAAATGCGCTACGATGCCATTTCAAAGATGGAACAAGTCAACAGGTATTTGGTGGAAAGATCAGGAAAAAAAGGAGTGATAACTGGTGCTGGAGATTTGTTGATTCCGCTAAAGTATGATACTATTTCTTTGCTGGATAAATATGCTAGAAATTTATTTATCGTGAAGGAAGGTGCTTTGGAAAAATTAGTCAATGCAAAACATAAGGTGATTAAAACGAATTTGGCTGAAGTCAAAGGCCGAAATATTATGCCCTTTATTGAAGGTTATTTTATGCTGGATTATAAAGATGGCTCAAGAGAATTTTTTTCTCCTAATGGAGAACGCACGCTTCTTTTAAATAAGGGACAAGGAGTTTCTTTGAATGAACGAATGGCTAAGTTAGGTTTTTTTCGCACAGCGGATTATTATTGCAATTATACGACGGGTACGATTTATAAAGACTAAGTACCTTTAAAAAAAATGTGGTGGACTTAAAAAAGGATAATGAAAATAATACTTTATCGGTCTATTTGAAATAAAGACTCTTAAGGGAGATGTCTTCCTAAAAAAGAAATTCACCATTCTTTACCTACCATTAAAATATAATTTGCAATCCCCCGTTTAATTAATACATTTGAACTAGAATTAATCGAACCACCTTGTTCTAGGTGGAACTTTTTCAATTACTGACATAAAAAATAAGAGATCATAAATCTTCAATGATGTTTAATCGTTGAAGCCTTTGATTTTGTGCATTCTCATTTGGAGAACGCTGAACGGTATGTACCCATACCGAACAGTCCTAACGATGTATTTACTTATTTTTTAACTATAAATATTAATTTTATGAAAATCAAGAATTTGAAAATTCAAGGAAAAATGCTTACAAACAAAGAGCAAAAAGCAATCAAAGGAGGAAGAGGCTGTGGTTGCGGTGGCGGCGGTTCAAATGGCAATCCTAGCACAAAGTCACCTTGTTACGCATGCTAGTAAGCAAAGAAGCAAATTGATATGGAAAGATATCATTTGCTGATTTAAAGTCCCGCTGATTGTTTTATATCATAGGCGGGACTTTATTTTTTTTGAATAAGAGAAAATTTGATTTGTGGATTGCGTAAAATTTTGAAAATGAAAGAAGAGTTGTATTTTTTATTGATTAAATTGTTGTCCGCAAAAGGCATCAATGTGAATAAGGAGGAATTAAATTTACAGCTATTAAGTCATCCTTCTTACCCCAGTTTACATGCACTGACTGGCGTTTTGAATCATTTTAATATTGAAAATCTTGCCATCGAAGTTTCAGCAGAAGCAGAGACCTTGGAGCTATTGCCAAATCCATTTATCGCTCACCTTGTATCGGAGGAGAAGGATTTTGTTTTGGTAGAAAAAAGGGATGATGTTTATTCGATCCATTACAGGGAAGATAAAATTGAGGCCATTAGTGCAACTGATTTTCTTAGGATTTGGGATGGTGTTGTATTAGTGGTTGAAAAAGGGGAAGGAATTAAAAAAGAGGGGAGGCCACCAATTCTAAATAAATTGATAGGGGTATCTTTTGCTCTCCTTTGTGTTTTGTTGGCTTACTTCGTTTTTTACAATAGCCATATTTTTTCTTTACTGCATTTTGTGTTAAGCCTTTGCGGCTTGTACTTTAGTGTTGAAATTATCAAACATGAATTTGGCATTGCATCTGCGGCTTCCGCTAAGATGTGTAGTTTGTCAGAGCAGACCAGTTGTGAAGAAGTTTTGAATTCCAAGGGGAGTCAATTGTTTGGTATTCTAAAGCTAAGTGAAATTAGTTTGCTTGCTTTTTCTACTTTTATTCTAGCTTGGTTTTTATTTTTTTTAAGCGGCAACTCCAATGCCGTGATACTGGCTTTTCTTTCTTTAGGTGCCATACCCGTCATTTTTTATTCTCTTTATTATCAATACTTTGTAGTTGGAAAATGGTGCCCGCTTTGCTTGAGTATTGCCGCTGTTTTGAGTTTGCAGGCTGCTGCTGTTTTATTCGCAGACCTTCCTGCTTTTCTTTTTGATTTTAGAAATCTACTCTTGTTTTTAATCAGCTTTTTGACTACCCTAATCAGCGCAAGTTTTCTCTTGCCAATCATCCGGAGAAAAACGAGCTTGGAGAAACTTGAAATTGAGCATTATCAATTCAAACGAAAATTTTCTTTATTCAATGCCATTTATAGCAATACGGAGGCTTTGGAAATGATCCCTCCAATAGCAGGAGAAATAGTTTTTGGAGAACGCGAGGCGGCTTTAGAATTGATTTTGATTACCAATCCCTTTTGCTACTTTTGCAAACAAATGCACCAGGATTTGCAGGCTTTTTTAAAGCAGGCCCCAGAAGATATTCGGGTGATTATTCGTTTTAATGTCGATCCAGAGAAAAAGGAAAACAAGGTCTATCGAATTACTTCTGCTTTGTTGGATATTTATAATCGAGAAGGTAGGGAGGCAATTATGAATGCTTTGCATGAAGTCTATGCTGAAAACGTAGACTTAGAAAAATGGATGCAAGACAGAGAAAAAACTCAAACATCCTATGAAGAAATATTGACGACCCAGCGCAGTTGGTGTCAGGCAAATGATATTAATTTTACCCCCGTCCTAATTGTAAATGGAAGACCCTTTCCCAAAGAATACGACAAAGGCGATTTGGTTTATTTCATGGAAGACTTGATCGGGCAATAGTATTAAGAATGAATGACATCAAGATAGTGCAATAGGCTCTACGTTGAACTCGGTTAGTGCTTACCTACCAAATTGGCACTACGTTGAACTCGGATAAAATCAACTAAAAGCCTCTTCTTCTCAACCTGGATAGAATGCGAAAGCATTCACTGAGCCAAGTTAAAAAAACACACCTGCGGATGCTCGGTAAATGCTATTGCATTTAAACCGAATCGGATTGCTGGCCTCTGGCCACTACCAAATACGATCAATACTGAACAGTATCTTCATTTTGAAAACGACCTACTGCAATCAGACCTCAGTTTTAAAAGCGGTGTAGTTAGGAATAAGGTTTATAGAATCCCCCCAACTTATGAAAAAAAAAGAACTTACTTCTTGTCGGGATTAGCACAATGGATCTTAAAGGATTTAATTTTTAAATGACATTTTACCATTCCGCCTAGCGCCCAATTATTTAATTTTGCCGAACTCTTTATCTTTCCAATTTCTTAGCTTAGCTACTTCCCAAAAGTAAAAAAGGCATCGCCCTTATCCTTGACTTCTTTCTGATTCTTTGGGAATCGCCTCTTAATACTCCAATCGCTGAATTCGTAAATCCACTTTCCCTGCTTTCCTTTAAAAGAATCATCGATTATTCCGATTTAATGGGATTGCATTTTTGTCCCTTCCTCATTTATAAAGGAAACTTTCAAAATTTAGCGCCAATTGATTTTTATCGATCTTTAAAAATATTAACTTTAGCGATTGCCCAATCAGAACCTGTTCGAAATACCAGAAAGCTTAACCTTGAAATTTTTTAAAAATGAAAACCCTAAGCGTAGAAAATACCATCCAGCAAAACCTGCAAAAAGTTTGGGAATACTGGACCACTCCAGAACACATTGTTCATTGGAATTTCGCTATTCCAGAATGGCACTGCCCCGCGGCAGAACATGAACTAAAAGTAGGTGGAAAATTAAAGTACAACATGGCTGCAAAAGATGAAAGCATGAGTTTTGATTACGAAGGAACTTTTACTCAAATTGCTCCAAACGAATTGCTGGAATACACATTGGAGGATGGAAGAAAAGTAAGGATCAATTATACCAAATCGGAAGAAGCAACGAAGGTGGTCGTGGCATTTGAAGTAGAGGATGAAAACAATATGGAAATTCAAAAAGAAGGATGGCAGGCGATTTTAGATAATTTTAAAGCCTATGCGGAGTCCGTATAATCTTTCTGGACTTCTTAAGCAAAGAGAAGGAGATCGCATTTTTATGGAAAATTAAAAATCAATGACTAAGGATATTCAAGAAATTTGAGAAAAACTCAAAAGTATGCTCGAGCACTTTTTAGGAACATTGAAAGTGCGAGTCGACAAACCCAGCAATTTTGAAGTAAACGGAACCATAGAGGCTCCGCAGGGCAAAAAGATCGTGCAAGGCATTTATTTTTCAAGTATTGTCCCAAAAGAGAAAGACGTAAGATTCTATTTTTACCCAGCCTATACCCACCCGGAGGAGTTCAATGATTTATCGGAGCGTTTAAGCAAATTCAAAAAAGGGAAATCCTGCTTTCATGTGAAATATTTGGATGAAGAAATGGAGAAAGAAATCAAGGAAATGATTGCTAAGGCAATTGATGTTTATCGGAAGGATGGGTTGTTGGAGTGAGGAGGTGTGTTGAGATTGGAAATAAACGCTTACGTTAAGAGGAAACAAAAAATAATAGGAAACCTATGATAAATATAAATGAAACTCCATTGGCTACTAAAGGACAAAGATTACTTGCTTATTTGATAGATATTTTTCCAATTCTAATCATGACTTTTGCCATCTTCTACTTTTTCTTAGGATTTGACCAAATACTAGAATACTACTTAAACAGAGGAAGTGACATTCAGCCAAGAATAGATTTTCTAAAAGAAAGAAACCGAATTAGGAATGTTTCTTTTATCATCTGGGTGATCTATTGTTTGTTTATGGAATCCTCAAAAGAACAAGGAACTTTTGGGAAAAAAATAATGGGAATTAAAGTAGTCAGCGAAAATGGAAAAAGATTATCCACTCAAGATTCAATAAAAAGAAATCTTTTTAAAATAGTCTCCTTCTCGGCTATTTTATTGGGATTTATTTGGATAGTATTTGACAAAAGAAATCAAGGCTGGCATGATAAAACGGCAAAAACTTTAGTGGTCAGGAAAAGGGATAATCCGGACTAACAGTAGACTTCTAATACCCACAAATTCCATGATAAAAAGCAAAATGGAAAAGTATTTGGACTATCCACCCGCCAACTATTTTTTACAAAAAAAAGCTAGAAAAATCCTACCAACTCTTATCTCTGGAGTCCAATTCCATTTCTGAAATTGCCTATGACTGTGGCTTCGAAAATGGAAACCATTTCAATAAAGCCTTTAAAAAACATTAGGGGTTTGCACCTTCTCATTTGCGTAAGTAAAAGGGAAGTATTCTTAGATGATTTGATTTATCTTTCCGTAGGACTATTCCGCTATCAAATCTTCGACCCAAAAGGAATTGCCATAGGTAGTGGGGAAATTATTATTAGCAATTAATACCTGATAAAGCAGGTTCCTTAGAAACAGGCAAGCTCATCATTTGAACGGTAAAGTGAAACGTAGTGCCTTGCCCTGGTTCCGAATCCAACCATATTTCACCCTTGTGTTGTTCAATGATTTGGCGGCAAGTATTCAAGCCAATACCATGACCTTCGAGGCCAAGATTATTTTGAGCTTTACTAAAAAGTTCGAATATACAGCCTTGGCTGTTTTGGGGGATGCCGATGCCATTATCCGAAATAGAAAAAGTGATTTGATGTTCCTCCCTTTTGGCGTTTATTACTATTTCTGGGACAAGATTTTCTTTTCTAAATTTTAAAGCATTGGAAATTAAATTAAGAAACAATTGGATCATTTTGGTAGAATCTCCTACAATGAATTCTGGCAGATTGTTGACAATGATTTTCCCCTTGCTTTCTTGCAAATCATGATAGAGTAAGTTTCTTACATTTTCAATTAACTGATTCAGGTTTATTTTTTTTAGCTTAAGTTGAGCTCCGGTAATTTTGGAGTAGTCCAGAATCCCATCGATCATTCCTTTCATTTGTATGCCACTATCGAGAATGAATTTCAAAAGGGAGTTTTGTTTTTCTGAAAAATTTTCCTGAGCACTGCGTTCCAATAATTTTGAAAACTCAATGACCCCTCTCAATGGTGCATTTAGGTCATGGGAGACTCTATATGCAAATTGTTCTAATTCATTATTGGATCGAATATATTTAACCAAGTTATCATTTTGCTTTTTTAATTGTTCATTGTTTATCCTAATGATTTCAGCTTGTTCTTCTTTGATTCTTATTTCTTCTTTGATTTGATGATGACTTTCCAAACTCTCCATGAACAATGAAAATTTGTTGATCACCAATTCGTATTTTATCCAGTCTTGCTTGTCAAAGTTGCCCTTCTTCTTCGCGAGAATCAGCACACTCTTTGATCCAGTGAAGTAAACGAGCACTTCATTTTGAGACTGTTTGGTTAACTTGTTGAAAAGCTGAAAACGTGGATGAGCGGCATCTAATAAGTAAAAATGATGGAACTGAATTTTATCGAGAGAGGAAGGAGGAATACTAAATAAGTCATTTTCGATTTTAGGGATGGAATGTACCTTATTTAAGTTATTGGGATGCTCAAGAGTAAGATAAGCAGCAAAGGAAAGGTTCTTTTGCGACATAAAGGTTTTTAGAAACAACTCTGCATTTTCTTGAATGTCGAAGGAGTTTCCAATATTGAGTAAGAGTTCGTAAAGGGACGATAGCGTTATGGTTACGTCTGAAATATTATTATTATACATGGGTTTCAATTATACTTACGACGATTGTTTTGTGATGATAGTCCAGCAAACCTTCATTGGCAGATGATATTTCTCCCATGGATAGCACGCCAAAAACAGGTATATCTTTTGCTGCCGCAGCGGCAGAGATGGTCTGGAATTCCTCGCTTAATCTTTCCTTGAGTATCCAGGTTCTTGAAATACAATCGGCAAAGAATAAAAAATCAGGCTGCGTTGATTTGCTTATTGCATCTGCACAAACTTCATGGCCCGCAGAAAGCATATTCTCGACTTTTGATTTCATCAAATACAAAACCGAATTAGATGGAATTTCTGCACCAAATCGAATCGCCTTATTGTCTATTAAAGCAACTGGATCGCGAATCAAATTTTCACTGTCCGAGCGATGTACTCCGAATGGATAATACTTTGCATACTCATAATAATTATCTTTGGTAAGCACCACCTCTTCTTCCCGCTCTATAATTTCTTTATAAATTTTGTAAGCTGGTTCCCAGTTGATTTGCTCCAATACATTCGCCTTTGTCTTTGTTGCGATATAGGGGCCCGCCATAGTCTTCCATCCATGTCGAATAGATTGACTAATTTGATTCTTAATTAAAACAACGACTCCTGCATCTTTGAAAAAACCTTCCTTGTTAAATACACAGTTAATTCTTTCAAAACTGCTGTATCCAGCACCCGCACCAAAAACCTGGTAGTCAGACCCAATTTCGTTGTAGAGAGAATATATAAACTTGGAAATATAATTACTTAAGCCATCCACAAGAATAAAAAGACTTCCTGAAGTATTGGGCATTTTTAAATTGGAAAGGTCGATATTCCCAGAATCTAAACCTTTGACTATTAATGGGGAGGAGTCAAAATGAACAGGTAGCAAGAGTATTTTATCTGTAAAACTTTCATCGCCTTGAACAACCTCGGGAAAGATGCCGCCGCAAAAAACTATTCCCTGTTGGTTTAATAGTTCAATTAAAAACTCAAAATCTAGTTTTACATCTTCACCACATAATAGGAGAAAGTCGCTAGGCTTTTCTGTATGGCATTTATGGATTGTTTGAAAAACTTGTTTGGGCGAAAAAGCATCTATTAACATATTAAGTTATGTTTTTGTGTTTTTGTGTTATGGTAACTTATTGTAGTGCTTGTTTTAATTACGCAGCCCAAATTGTATTGTTGCAATAGAAGGTGTTAAATGATCCCAAAATCAAAGGACCTACAGCTAATCCTTTCTTAAGCAGGTGGTTAAAAATATCTATATGTTATATCTGAGTTTATTTTTTTATTAATCGAGGCGAATGGTTCCCGAACCTAGCCGTAGCTAGGTGAGGAGGTTCTTCAACGAAGAGTAATAGAAAAAGAAGCCAGAGAGAATACTATAGTTTATTTTGAACACCTGCTTAACTACTTCAATTTTTAAATATCCTTAATAATTTTTATATTAGTATCCGTATTTCCCCAGCTATAGTATTAAAAACATTTTAACCTCCGATAGAGTAAGCTTGCTTTCCGGATAAAAAACATTTACTATGAAATATTTGAAATACTTACTAGGCTTTTTTGCATTGCTTTTGCTTTTTATTCTTGGCAAAGGATTCTTCACCCCTTCTGTCTATTATGAAAGCGAAATTGTGGTCAACAAATCCGCTAAGGAAGCTTGGGCGGTGATGTCGGATGAAGAGAACTTGCCCAAATGGATCGATGGATTTAAAAGGTCAGAATTGGTAAGTGGACCGGCTAATACCGTAGGTGCCGTTACTAATGTTTATGTAGAAGATAATGGGGAAGAAATGGTGATGGTAGAAACCATCATGCAGGTAAAGACCTATGAACTTTTAGCCATGAAATTTACCATGGATTTTATGGACATGGATTATGAAATGTTGTTTAGTGAAAAGGGGGGTAAAACAAGGATTCAAACAAAATCAACAACTTTTGGAAATGGAATAATGGCTAAATCTATGATTTCTTTTATGACCGCAGCCATGAAGTCGCAGGAAGATGAAAACCTAGGAAATTTGAAAAAATTGATTGAGGAGAATACTAAAAATTATTTTCAGGATACTCCGGTAGAAAGGGTAGAGGTCGTTGAATAGAAACTTTAGAGACACTAAATACCAAAATCCTCTAAGAAGTATTTGCTCGTAGGGGATTTTGTATTTCTTCAATCACCGTTGGAACTTAATGGGGGATTTAGAATTTTAATGTTTATTTTGTCCAAGCACTTGCCTTCTTGCTTTGAATAGATGCTAGAAAAAATAGGTTTTAAAGAAAATATAAAGATGAAGAAAATACTTTTAATGTTTTTGGTCTTGTTCATTCAAGCCAATTTTTTCGCTCAAACACGCGATTCTTTTTTTGTGGGACAATGGAGAGGCTATGCTGCTGAAAGCCCGGGGTTTGACTATTTAAGATTGGATAAAAATGGAACAGGCTTAAAATCTTTTGGTAAAATAGTAAATGAGGAAAATACTTTTATCGGAGAAGAAGTAATGATCTTGACCAATTGGTATGTAGAAAAGGATACTTTATTTATAGTGCCATTTAAGACGCCTCGAACGCCTTCTTTGATTAAGTATGTCATAAGTAATAAGGCCTTAGAGGAGTTTGAAGCTATAGAACAAAGTGCTATTAGCGAATCCCTTTCAGAAGAAAATCATGGAAAAAAGAAAAACCGCTTTATCGCAGATAAGACCAAACTGATTAAAGATCCCGAAAATTGTATCTCCAATTTTGAATTGTTTAAAAAGGACTCGATCGATTCGAAGAACCAAATAGTTCGCTATAGAGGATTTGAAAACCTTTTGCTCTATATCTGCAAGCCTTACCTTGATTTTGGAACCTCTTTTCAAGACCCAGGCTATGAATTGATCATTCCAAAACGTTTAGATAAATTCGGCATAGGATATTCGGAACACGGAATAGAATATACTTTTACCAGAAACAGTAAACTAGAAGATTATTCTTCCATTACGATTTTTTATGACTTTGATGATGGCCGTAAAAATGCCCTAATGAAAAGCATGCAAGAAGAGGAAGGTGCGGTAACTAAAATAGATTTTGAAGGAAAAGACATGTATTTGTTTAAAGCACAGGTAGGACATTTTAATGGAAGGATCTATTATGAGAATCCAATTTTCATTCAATACACGACCAGTTCATCAGAATCAGAAGAGCATTTTAGAAAGTGTATTGCTTCGTTCAGATATAGCCTGCGTTAATGGAAATAAAAAAATGGAAGAAGAAATTTACGGAATAGATATAAAGCATGCCCATCAGAGAGCGATAGAATTGATACCAGAAGATTTCTTTTGGAGCGGTATCGATGAGTTGGCTCCATTTGGTTCGGATGAAGGAGATATGGCCTTAGCCGAATATAGAGAATGGAGAAGAGAAAATTTATCCCTACCTCTTTACGCGTGTTTAAAGTGGACGATCGAAAGCATTAGTGAAGAATCTATTTTAGCCTATTCTCCCAAAATGTTAGACCGAGCATTAATCAAAGAACAGATTGAAGATCGAGATTTTAATGACCAGCAATTTATTTTCACAGTAGATGTTTCTGCAATTGCGGTTGGGTTTGGGCAGTTGGTAGATGAAGGGAAAATTGATGAGAGCAGTAAATCCATAATTCAACTTGCCATCGACAGACAAAAGATTTGGGCGCAATCATTAAGTGATTGGGAATACAATAAAGAGTATATTGGTAATCTCTTGGTTTTGGAAAGAGCCTTAGTTTTAGCTTAATTTTTTTCATAAGAAGGATGCTGTTTTTAGAAAATGTATTACTATTTAAACTAATTATTAAACCACCATTCAAGTCAACTTGAGTGGATTAAAATCAAGATATGGGCTTTTTTAAAAAACTATTTGGCAAGAAAGAAACACCCGTCGAAAGAGCATTTACCCAAGACGATCACGATAAGGACTATGAATTAAAATTAAAAGGACTAGAAAATATGCTTGGGCCCATGCATTCGCTGGTTGGACATGCAGTCATCCCTTTTGCTGTCGGCGGAGCAGTAGATATGTATTATTTTCCCAATCACCTAAAAGGAACGGGCTTTGCGACCATGGAATTATTAGACCCGGATGGAAATGGCCCTTTAGAAAATCGAATCGGCACCTATGAGTTAGTGGCCTTCACCAAATACGATTATGACACCAATGAAGAAACCCAAACTCCGTTTAGCCTAATAGAAAGAACTGCCTGTGGATTTTTAACGGCGATAGCAAGGTTCTCCTCCCAAGCGGTGCTTAATCCTAAAGAGACGATAGAGGTTCCGCGTGGAGAAGGACAAGAAAATTTATGTTTGGTTTTTGATTTGTATGAACCGGAGGGAACGAAATTTAAAATAGGAGAACGGAATCATCACTTGCTACTTTGCATGCAAGTGTTTAAAAATGAAATGGATTACGCAAGAGAAAATGGAAGCGATAAATTGTTTGAATTATTAAAAGATCAAGGTGTATATCCTTACAGTGATTTAGATAGGGCGTCTGTTTTGTGAATGAACGACGGTTGTTTAAGGCCATCAAGGAGAGCGAATGCTTGCTTTGATTGTTGGCTTATTGTTAAGAGCCAACAGAAAAGTTTAAGGAATAGTTAAAGTCGGGAATTCAGAATGTTAAACTAGTTAAGATGGAATAAAAGGAAAAATAATACCACTATTTTATACTCCTAGCTAAGTGAAATCCAGGGCGGAAAAGAATTTGTTTTTTTGCGAATGCTGGATTTTTAAAATGCAATCTCAACAAAAGTTAACAAATCTAAATTTCACAAAAAATGAGTAAAATTAAAACCTTATTAGTCTTGTCAACTGTATTTCTATTTAGCAGTTGCGCGAAAATTTATTTCAGCCCGGATGCCAATACCCGAGCAGCCAGTCATGAAGTTATTGCTATTGCTCCACCAAAGGTTTCCATTGCGGCAAGAAAAAAAGTTGATGCAGAAGCAATGAAAGAACAACAGAATACAGAGTCCACCAATTTTCAAAAAGAAATGTACAGTTGGTTGTTGAGGCGAAAGATGCAAAATCGGATATTTGTAGAAGTACAGGATGTAGAAACGACCAATGCTAAATTGAGAAAGGCAGGGTATTTTGATGATAATCCAATGACCCCAAATGAGGTTTGTAAAGTATTAGGAGTTGACGCTTTGGTTACGTCTAATTATGCCTTAACAAAACCAATGTCGGACGGAGCCGCTGTTGCTTTAGGAGTATTAGTAGGAGTGTGGGGTGCCACAAATAATACAACGGTAACTATGGAAATTCACGATAATGAAGCCTCGAAATTACTTTGGAATTACAACCATAGAATTTCAGGAAGTGTGGGGAGTACTCCCGCTAGTTTAGTGGATAATCTGATGAGAAATGCGAGTAAAAGAATGCCCTATTCTGTTCGATAAAGAAAATGACTTGTGTTTTAAGCCTAGCTGATTTTAGGTGTACCAATGCCTAAAATCTGCTAGGACTTCCTCTCTTCCTGATTTTGTTTTACCTAAAAAAGCAAATATATTTCCCTCCTCACTTCCATATATCGAGAATTGTCGATATATTTGCCCTATGAATTTGAAACTCGCAACAGAAATCGGGAAATGCCTCTCCAACCAAACCAGAATGCAAATCCTGGAATGGCTGAAAGAACCAGAAAAACATTTCCCTCCTCACGAAACATTAAAGCATTTTAATGATGGTGTTTGCGTAACCTACATTCAAGAAAAATCAGGATTGTCCCAATCCACTATTTCCACCTATTTAACCAATATGGAAAAATGCGATCTTTTGATTTCTACCAGACACGGAAAGTGGTCTTACCTAAAAAGAAATGAAAAGATGATCAAAGCCTTTGCGGACTTTATTACTTAAAAGAAATTGATTCTTTGACCGCAGAATTTGTCCAAGAGCGAAAAAAAATTTCACCAAATACATCGACATATATAAATATGACGAACTGTAGAAATAAAAATCCACACTAACAAAACTCAATCTTTAATTTAAATAAACAATAATGAAAATCTTAATTATCGGAGGAAACGGAACAATTGGAAGTACGGTTGTTTCTCGCTTTAAAGTAAACAACGAAGTGATTATTGCAGGAAGAAGTAGTGGAGATGTAAACGTCGACATCACAGATGCTGCATCCATAAAAAGTATGTTTGAAAAAACTGGAAAATTAGATGCCATACTTTGTATCGCCGGAGAAGCGAAATGGGCCCCCTTTGATGATCTTACAGAGGAAGATTACTATATTGGATTCAGAAGTAAATTAATGGGTCAGGTAAATGTAGTAAGAATAGGAAGGAAATACCTAAACCCTAAAGGCTCGATCACTTTGTCGACTGGAATATTGGCAGATGACCCAGTTGCAAAAACGACAAGTGCTGCTATGGTCAATGGTGCGATTCACAGTTTTGTACAAGCTGTTGATTTGGAGATTGAAAATGAAATTAGAGTAAATGTAGTCTCTCTTGGAATGGTAGCAGATGCCTATGAAAAATACAAAGATTACTTTCCTGGACACAACCCAATTCCAATGGCTAAAGCGGTAAATGCTTATGTGAGAAGTGTAGAAGGAAAAGGAAGAGGACAAGTGATTCGGTATTATGACTAAGAAAAGAAGGATAAGCATAAGGTCTATCTTCCCGATAGGCCCTATGTTAAATCCAAAGAAAAGGAAGAACCAATTCCTCCCCATGCCACTAATTCCCCATTCCCAATAAGCAAATAGAAACACCAAACGATCATTCCCATCATCCAAACTATTCTTAAATCAACACATTAAAAATTATTTATGGAAAAGGTATTCGGATTAATGTTACTGCTGTTCTTTGCCAGTTGTTCCACAACTAAAACCAATCCCAATAATTCTAAAACATCCGCTGAATTATTTGAATCGAAAGTCGATCCTGCTAAGTTTTTAGAAAAAGGAGACAGTGAAATGGGAGAAGAAAAAATTATTATCCTGTTTACAAAGTTTGTTTTGATGGCAGGCAGGAAAAACATATTGAAAGTTAGCTATGATTCTAAAACAGATCAATGGAATGGGAACTATCAAATTCATAAATCTTCTATGGAAGGAATGGAACAAAAAGAAGAAGTTTCAGAATGGAAAAACTTAACACCGAAATCCGGCTGGACAGAACTAATCAATAGGATAAGCGCCAATAAAATACACTCCCTTAAAGATTCAAAAGATTTAGTGTATGATGAAAATATAGCTGATGGGAATTCCTACAGGATTCAATTAAAAGTCAATGACAAATTTAGGAGTTACAGTTATTCCAATCCAATGTACTATGCCGGAGAAAATCCAACACTAGAAGATTTCAAAAACATGACTAACCTGATAAAGATTTTTGAAGAAGAGTTGATAGAGACGATTGATAAAGAATCGAATAATTAAAAAAAAAGAAACGGGAATATTCAAGCATTGAATGTTCCCGTTTCCTATGTTTTATATCACTAAAAACAAATGCTTATCAATCTTCGATGATGATGTAAATATCAATTACATAATCTTCCGTCTCAATGTGAATGTGGATAATGATAATTCCTTGTGCGGCATTGACCTCATATTCGCCCATTGGGATGGTCAGTGCTCCTTCAAATTGTGGTGCAGTTCCAGAATTGGCATAAATCGTTTGTACCGTCTCTTCAGGAATTACAAAGTCCGTATCCGTTACAAAATTTTCACCATTTTGCAGTCTTTGCATTAATTCAGGATCAACATCAGCAGTATTCACATAGCCTTCGATATGGTCTCCATTGACAACTGCATTTTCGATGGCTACATCTAACAACTGCAAGTTAGCTACCCCCGTAGAAGTAGAATGATTGCAATAAGATTTTCCAGCAGTCCAATCTCCTTCTCTGTTGCAGTCGCAACCAGATCCGGCCGTAAAGACACAGTAGCTACAGTTTACACCAGCACAGCTATCTGTTCCTCCATTCACCTGCAAAGATCCATTCGAATCTGCTTTTAAAGGGAAGCGAATGATCCGAGATTCTTTCTTAGAATTGAAGCCTTTTCCATAGAGAAAATATTGACCTTCTTCTTTGGCTAGGTAGACTTCATCCATTATGGTACCATCGCGGTAATTGCTTTCCATGACCTGCTTAATCTGATCCATCCTCACGGTGAAGGCTAATTCTGATCCTTGTATTTCTCCAATTTTTTCACCAAACTCAAATTTTAGTAAACTGCTTTGCGGAGTAGTCTTGACTTTGATTTCTGTAAATTCTTCTTTCTGATCGACGCCGCAAGCAACGAATAAACCTGCCATTAAAAAGGCGAATAAAAAGTACTGAAAGTTGATCGATTTTTTCATGATTCTTGAATTTTGATTTTGTTAAGAAAATTTTCCTTTTGCTTTGTTTACTACTAAAAGGAAAGGAATCACAAAACGTGACAAATCAATGAAAAAATAGTTCTATTCGGAATGTATGGGTACGCACCTAAAGGTGCTTTTGTATGGCTCTGTTACATTGTAAAAAAAAACGAGGGCCTACCTAAAGGCGCTTTTATTCGGTTAGCTCGATGCTTACAAATTCCGAACTATTTGAATCCGATCCAATCCATAATTTAAATGCTCCTGGTTCGGTTGTTAAATTTAAATCCGCATCATAGAATTCTAATGTCTTGGAAGAAATTTCAAATGGAACGATTTGTTTTTCACCAGCCTTTAAAAAGATTTTTTGAAAACCTTTCAACTCTTTGACGGGACGAGTAACACTTCCAAATAAATCTTGAACATACAATTGGACGACTTCTTTGCCATCCTTTTTTCCAGTATTGCTAACTTCCACCTCAACACTTATCGTGCTGGCAACAGTCATCTTAGCTTCACTAACTTTTAAATTGTTATACGCAAACGAAGAATAAGACATGCCATATCCAAATGGAAAAAGCGGCCTAAAACCTTCGTCTAAATAATGAGAGGTATTTCCTAAAGAGGTTTGCCCCGCTTCCACTGGGATTTTGTCCATCGGAACCCAGTTGCCTTCAGTAGCAGGTCTACCCGTATTTTTTTTAGCATGATACATCGGAATCTGACCGACCGCTCTTGGAAAAGTGATGGGCAATTTCCCCGATGGATTTTCTTTTCCGGTCAATACATCAACAATCGCCGGGCCAGCCATAGTACCACCATGCCAGGCATACAAAACTGCATCCACTTGCGGCAACAAGTCCGTCAAAATTAATGGACGCCCTGCCATGACGATCAATACAATTCTTTTCCCCGTTTTGGATAATTCCTCCAGCAGGGCTTCCTGAGCTCCTGGTAAATTCAGATGGGCTCGACAATGTGCTTCTCCCGAAAGGATAGATTCTTCTCCGACAAAGTACAAAACCAAATCAGATTTTTCAGCCGCTTCGATTGCTGCCCCAAAACCATCGTGGTCTTTGGTTCTGCTGATTTTTAAACCTGGCGCATAATTTATTTCCAAGTCCTTTGAGCCCATTTGTTGGAATGCTTTTAATGGCGTTTGAGAATCTGCTTTTTGACCATCAAAAGCCCAGGTTCCCATTTGATCATGAGGAGCATCCGCTAGTGGACCAATAATCGCCAAAGATTTTACTTCGTCTGAAATGGGCAATAGGGCATTTTTATTTTTTAATAAAACCATGCTTTCCATCGCTGCTTGTTTTGCAGCTTCCAGATGGGGATTGGATAAAATGCTATCCGTGTTTTTAGTTCGCGGATATGGATTTTCAAACAAACCCAATTTAAACTTCATATACAAAATGCGACGAACCGCCACCTCAATTTGGCTCAGCTCTATTTTCTTTTCTTTGATTAAATTTTCGAGATATTCATTGTACGAAGTACTTGCCATTTCCATGTCGACCCCAGCACGCATTGCTTTAAAGGCCGCTTCTTTTTTATCCTTGCAATAGCCATGTGCAATCATTTCCGTAATGGATTCCCAATCACTCACCACCATTCCCTGGTAGTTCCATTCTTTGCGCAGGATTTCTTTGAGTAAGAATTGATTTCCGGATGCCGGAATATCATTGATCTCATTGAAAGAAGTCATAAAGCTCATGACCTCTTCTTCAGCTGCGGCCAGGAAAGGGCGAAGATAAATTTCTCTCAACTGGCGTTCTCCGACATTGGCAGAATTATAATCCCGGCCACCTTCTGCCAGCCCATAAGCCGCAAAGTGCTTCGCACAAGCTGCAATGTTGCCATCCTTGTACTGCTGTTTTCCCTGAAAACCTTTTATCATCGCCAGCCCCATTTGTGTGGTCAGAAAAGGATCTTCCCCCGGAGATTCTGCCACTCTTCCCCAACGCGGATCACGACTGATGTCGATCATAGGCGCAAAAGTCCAATTGATGCCAACCGCAGTCGCTTCTTTAGCAGCGATCCTCGTACCTAGCTCTACCAGGTCAAGATTCCAACTTGCACTTTGTGCCAAAGGAATAGGAAACAGCGTGCGAAAGCCATGGATAACATCCCGACCAATCAATAGAGGAATCCCTAGGCGACTTTTTTCTAAGGCAATTTTTTGATATTGGGCGATCAGCATGGGATTGGCCTCATTCAATACTGAGCCGACTTTCCCTTCTTCAATGAGTTGTGGCAATGCCTTCTTACTAATCCCTCCGTCCAATTGCTGCAATTGTCCCAGTTTCTCGCTTAGACTCATCAAGGCCAAAAGAGCGTCTGCTTTATTCCAGGCCAAGTCCTTTTCATGGAAAGCCTTGTTTTCTTGATCAGAATTCATGGTATTATTTTCTTGGTGAAATATTGATAGATTGCTAATCAGAATGCAATATATGAGAAGAATTAAGTTCAATCTATTTTAAGACTACAAGTTAAGCAGTTGCTCAAAAATATCTATATGTTATATCTGAGTTTATTTTTTTATTAATCGAGGCGAATGGTTCCCGATCCTAGCCGTAGCTAGGTGAGGAGGTTCTTCAACGAAGAGTAATAGAAAAAGAAGCCAGAGAGAATACTATAGTTTA